>DASUHM010000053.1 GCA_036273515.1 Gaiellales bacterium | reverse complement strand
CGACCGCGCGGTCGCCGCGGCCGAGATGGCGATCTCCAGCCCGCTGCTCGAGGCCAGCATCGACGGCGCGCACGGCGTGCTCCTTTCTATCCAGGGCGGTTCGGACCTCGGCCTGTTCGAGATCAACGAGGCGGCTCAGCTCGTCTCCAACTCGGCCGCGGTCGATGCGAACATCATCTTCGGCGCGGTCATCGACGACGCCCTCGGCGATGAGGTGCGGGTGACGGTCATCGCGGCCGGCCTGGACCAGGAACGCGCCGGCCGCGGCTCCGCCGACGCTGGCGGCTCCTCGTTCAGTATCAGCGCATCGGCTAGCCCCGCGCCCGCGCCGGCATCCCAGCCCACCTCCTCTTCCGCCTTCACCGCGCCCCGGCCCGCTCCGAGCGCGCCCACCGGCCCCTCCACCCCCGAGACGAGCGACGCTCCGCCTGCGGCCGGCCACGGCAGCAACGGGAGCGCCTCGGCCATCCCCGACGCCGGCTTCGCGTCGGCGGCTGGCTCTATTCTTAGTGCGCCCGTGCCCGGCGACGGGTTCACCGCGTCCTCCGACCTCGCCGCCGAGGTCACCACCCCTGCGTACGAGATGCCTGAGACGGAGCCGGCGCATCGGGAGAGCTCCAAGAGCCCCGGCCAGCCGGAGCGGGTCGCTGTGACCTCGGACGCCGGGGACTCCGCTTCTTCGTACCGCCCGGCGCACTCCGAGACGGCGGGGAAGACCTTCGACGTCGCCACCACCCGCCGCCGCTCCGTCGTCTTCGAGGAGGACGACGACCTTGATGTTCCCGACTTCCTGAAGTGACCGACCCCGGCCGGCGGGAAGAACTCGCCCTGCGGCTGGCCGACGTCCGCGGCCGTATCGCGAAGGCGTGCGAGGCGGCCGGGAGGGAGGCCAGCGAGCTGACGTTGATCGCGGTGACCAAGACCAGGCCCGCGTCCGACGTCCGGCTGCTCAGCGAGCTGGGCGTGGCTGACATCGGGGAGAATCGCGACGCCGAGGCGGCGCCGAAGGCCGCCGAGTGCGCCGACCTCAATCTCACCTGGCACTTCATTGGACAGCTGCAGACGAACAAGTGCGCCAGCGTGGCCCGGTACGCCAGCGTCGTGCATTCGGTGGACCGGCAGCGGCTGATCGGGGCCCTCGGCAAGGCCGCGCGACGGGCCGGGCGGGTGATCGAGTGCCTGGTCGAGGTGAGCCTGGACGGCGATCCGGCTCGCGGCGGGGCGGTCGCGGGGGAGGTTCCGGCCCTGGCCGAGGCGCTGGCGGCCGAGGAGGGGCTGGTGCTCGGCGGCGTGATGGCCATCGCGCCGCTATCCATGCCGCCGGCTGACGCGTTCGCGCGACTGAGGGTCAGCGCGGCCGCCGTGCGCGAGGTCAGGCCGGGTGCCACGGTGATCTCGGCCGGCATGAGCGGCGATCTGGAGGCCGCCGTCGAAGCCGGCGCGACACACCTGCGAATCGGTACGGCGTTGCTCGGCGATCGAGGGCCGCGTGTCAGGTAATGTCCCACGCGTGAGGCCGAAGCGGCAGGCGACGACGGGTGCAGGCTGGGAGGATTGAAGGATGGCCAGTGCCATGCGGAAGATGGCGGTCTACCTCGGCCTCGTCGAGGACGATCACCGCTACCAGGACAAGTACGACTCCTACGGTGAGTACGAGGACTACGACGATCAGGCCGACCGGCCCGAGCAGATCGACGAGCCCGACGTCCGTGGCGTGGGGCGGGACGGGGGAGTGGGGCGGGATGGGGAGGTAGGCGGGGGCTACGCAGGCTACCAGCCCGCCGACTGGCGCACGGAGCACGTCTCGCAGATGACCGATCTCGCCCGTATCACAACACTGCATCCTCGCACTTACAATGAAGCGCGTACTATTGGGGAACACTTCCGCGAAGGCACTCCGGTGATCATGAACCTAACCGAGATGGTCGACAGCGACGCAAAGCGTCTGGTCGACTTCGCGGCGGGGCTGATCTTCGGCCTGCGCGGGAGCATCGAGCGTGTGACGAACAAGGTCTTCCTGCTGTCGCCGGCGAACGTCGAGGTGACCGCGGAGGACAAGGCTCGCATCGCAGAGCGCGGCTTCTTCAATCAGAGCTAGTCAGCGAGCAGTGATGGCGTGATACTGATCAGTGATCAGTCCGACCCGGTCGGCAACCCCGCCGGGAATGACAGGGACAGGGTGGATTCGTGCAGTACCTGAGGGAAGTCCTCACTTATGTGCTGACGATCTACCTTGTGGTCCTGATCGGCAGGATGATCTTCGGCTGGGTGCAGGTTTTCGCCCGCGACTGGCGTCCGTCAGGCATACTGCTGGTGATAGC
>DASUHM010000052.1 GCA_036273515.1 Gaiellales bacterium | reverse complement strand
TGACGTTCTGCTCCGGGTGGAGAACCTGGTCAAGTACTTCCCGGTCGCGTCCCAGTCTTTGTTCCGGCGGCAAAAGGACTTCGTGCACGCCGTGGAGGACGTCAGCCTGGAGGTCCGCCGCGGGCAGACCCTGGGGCTGGTCGGCGAGACCGGCTGTGGCAAGTCCACCCTGGCCCGCTGCATCATGCGGCTGTACGACATCACCTCCGGCAAAATCACCTTCGACGGTCACGACATCAGTAATCTCTCCCGACGCAGGATGCGCCCCTACCGGCGCGACATGCAAATGATTTTCCAGGACCCGTACGGCTCGCTGAACCCGCGCCGCCGGGTCGGGTCGATCATCGGCGACCCGTTCGCGATTCACGGCATCGCCGACGGCGCGGACCGCAAGAAGAAGGTCCAGGAGGTCATGGAGCTGGTCGGCCTCAACCCGGAGCACTACAACCGGTTCCCGGCTGAGTTCTCCGGCGGCCAGCGCCAGCGCATCGGCGTCGCCCGCGCGCTCGCGCTGCACCCGAAGCTGATCATCGCCGACGAGCCGGTGTCCGCCCTCGACGTGTCGATCCAGGCGCAGGTGATCAACCTGCTGGACGACCTCCAGGACGACCTCCACCTGACCTACGTCTTCATCGCCCACGACCTCGGCGTCGTGCGCCACGTCTCCGACCGGATCGCGGTCATGTACCTCGGCAAGATCGTGGAGATCTCCCCGGCCGAGGAGCTCTACCACCAGCCGATCCATCCGTACACCGAGGCGCTGCTCTCGGCGGTGCCGATCCCCGACCCGGACCTGTCGGCCCGGCGCGAGCGGATCGTGCTCGAGGGTGACGTGCCCAGCCCGATCACGCCGCCGTCGGGGTGCCGGTTCCATCCCCGCTGCCGCTACGCGACAGAGATCTGCTCGCAGGAGGAGCCGCCGCTCGTGCCGCACGGCACGGCCGGCCACATGGCCGCCTGCCACCACCCGCTCGACTCGAACCCGACCCCCACGGCGGATGCGTCGCCGGGGACTTCGCAGTCCTGACCTGATCCTCCGGGCGGCCGGCCTCGTCGCGCTCGCGCTGCTCATCTGCGCGTGCGCCGGCTCGGGCGACCACCCCCCGTCGGCGCCCGGCCCGCACGACGTCGTCCGCGTCGACCGCCCGTACGCCGGCGCGAAGGCGGCGGCGCTGCGCTACCTGCGCCGGTTCGAGGCGCACGCGCGTCCTTCGCGCCTGCGCGTCCGCCTCGCGCTCCTGAGCCAGGGCCGGCACAGCGAGACCGTGCTCGCCACCCCGTGGGCCCGCCTCGGCGGCGGGCCGGGGACCGTGTGGACCGGGCTCGGCCAGCGGGCGCTCGTGCTGGCCCGGCGGGGCGGGCGGCTGCGCGTCGTCGCCGACGTCACGAAGAGCGGCCGCTACGCGCTCCTGCAGGACGGGGCCGGAGCGATGCCGCGCGGGTCGAAGTTCGTGACCGGCCGGCGCTCGGTGGTGGTGGCGGCGCCGGGCGTGCCGGCGGCGGACGCGGCCGAAGTCGCGCGCGTTGCCGACGCCGTGATCCCCGGCCTGAACGCGCGCTACCGCCTGCCCGGCACGCGCGCCCACCTGCCGCTGATCTTCCTGATCGGCACGTGGGGCGCCGCCCAGCGCATCTCCGGCGTGGTGATGCCGCACGAGGCGATCGGCGCGGAGTACCAGGGCGTCGTCTACCTGCGGGCGGCGCAGTGGGCGGGCGAGGAGGGGGTGCAGCGCGATGCCCTGCTCGTCCACGAGCTCACGCATGTCGCCAGCGCGAACCTCGTGCTGGGCGGGCCGCTCAGCCTGATCGAGGGGGTGGCCCGCTACGAGGAGCAGCGCTACGCCGAGGCCCACGGCGTGCGCTGGCCGCACCACTACATGGCCGCCGCCTATGCGCAGGGATACCCGTCGATGCAGCGGTGGCGGTGGGCGTTCGGCCACTGGATGGTGAACGGGACGCTGCCGCTGTGGCTGGCGTACGAGGATGGGGCGGCGATCGTCGCCGCCATCGTCCGCGACGGCGGGGACGCCGGGCTGCGCCGGCTCGGCGCGGCCTTCCGCCGCTACGGGGTGGCCGGCCGGTTCTCGCGGGCGCAGGTCGGCCATGCGTTCCAGGTCGCCGTGGGGCGATCCTTCGCGGCCGTGGCGGCCCAGGCGCGGGCCGCGACTGCGGCCGCGGCTCGCTGAGAACCGGGGTCAGACCCCGAACACCGGCCGTTGCACTTCTGTGACGCTTCCGTTCGGGGTCTGACCCCGGTTGGTCTCGTTACGATAACCACGAAGTTTGCTTGACCTGACCGGGCGGCGCGGTATAGTTGGTCGGAGAGGCACGCCTCCGCAGGTGGAATTCCGATGAGAATTCCCTGCGGGAGGCGGCGACCGCGTCCGCGTTTGCGGGGAACCTGTCGTGCTGATACCCTTCGTGGTTGCGCCGTTGGTCCGGTTCCACGCCCTCTGATTTTTCTCCACTAGCCCCTCGGGAGGCGACGCTTTGCCTGCAAGCACTCATGCGCCCAGAAGCCGTCGCACCTTCTCCAAGCTCGAGAAGGTGCTCGACGTCCCCAACCTGATCGATATCCAGAAGGCTTCCTTCCGGTGGTTCATGGGCGACCCTGCCGACGCCAAGTCGCTGGCCGCTTCAGGCCTGCGCGAGACGATCGACGACATCTCGCCCATCCGGGACTACTCGGAGCGGCTCGAGGTGCGGCTGGGTGAGTACACGATCGGCGACCCGGTCGTCTCGGAGCGCGAGTGTCGCGAGAAGGACCAGTCGTTCGAGGTGCCCGTGAACGTGAAGGTGTCGTTCACGAACCTCGACACCGGCGAGATCCGCGAGCAGACCGTGTTCCTCGGCAACTTCCCCTGGATGACCGACCAGGGCACGTTCATCATCAACGGCACCGAGCGCGTCGTCGTGACGCAGCTGGTGCGCTCGCCGGGCGCCTACATCATGGAGCCGAAGGACGCGACCAAGCAGGTCTTCGTCGCGAACCTCATGCCCTCGCGCGGGTCGTGGCTCGAGATGGAGATCGACAAGAAGGGCATGGTCAACGTCCGCATCGACCGCAAGCGCAAGCTGCCGGTCACGACGCTCCTGCGCGCGCTGCCGGAGGAGGACGAGAACACCGGCTTCAAGATCGACAAGAGCGACGAGGGCATCCTGGCCCTCTTCGAGGACAACCCGTTCATCCACATGACGCTCGAGAAGGATCCCTCCAAGCGCGAGGAGGAGGCCCTGATCGAGGTCTTCAAGAAGCAGCGCCCGGGCGAGCCGCCCACGCTCGAGAACTCGCGCAACCTCGTGCGCGCGCTCTTCTTCGATCCCAAGCGCTACGACCTGACCAAGGTCGGCCGCTACAAGCTGAACATGCGCCTCGGCCTGGACGTCTCGCCCGAGTGCCGCGTCCTCACCACCGGCGACATCGTCGAGCTGGTGCGGCGGCTGGTGACGCTGCCGGTGAAGCTGGGCGTGCCCGAGGACTCGAAGGACTTCGCCGCCGACGCGATCGTGATCCCTCGCGGCGAGGCCGAGCACGACCTCGACGAATACGAGCACTTCGGCAACCGCCGCCTGCGCACGGTCGGCGAGCTGATCCAGGAGGCGTTCCGGATCGGCCTCTACCGCATGGAGCGGGTCGTCCGCGAGCGGCTGACGACCGAGGACGAGGACGCGATCACGCCGCAGACGATCGTGAACATCCGCCCGGTCGCGGCCGCGCTGAAGGAGTTCTTCGGCTCCTCGCAGCTGTCGCAGTTCATGGATCAGACCAACTCGCTGTCGGGCCTCACGCACCGGCGCCGCCTGTCGGCGCTCGGCGCCGGCGGCCTCACGCGCGAGCGCGCGCCCATCGAGGTGCGCGACGTGCACCCGACCCACTACGGTCGCATGTGCCCGATCGAGACGCCGGAAGGCCCGAACATCGGCCTGATGGGCTCGCTCGGCTCCTACGCCAAGGTGTCGGAGCACGGCTTCGTGCAGACGCCCTACCGCAAGGTCGTGAACGGCAAGATCTCGGAGGACGTCGAGTACCTGGACGCGATCCAGGAGGAGCACTTCACGATCGCCCAGGCGAACGCCGAGGTCGACAAGAACGGCAAGCTCGTCGCGCCGGTGCTCTGCCGCACCCGCGACGGCGTGCCCGTCCAGGTCGACGCCAAGCAGGTCGACTACATGGACGTCGACCCGGCCCAGATCGTCTCGGTGGCGACGGCGCTGATCCCGTTCCTCGAGCACAACGACGCGAACCGCGCCCTGATGGGCTCGAACATGCAGCGCCAGGCCGTGCCGCTGATGGTGCCCGAAGCGCCGCTCGTCGGCACCGGCCTCGAGTACCGCGCCGCCGTCGACACCGGTGACGTCACGGTGGCCCAGCGGGCCGGCAAGATCGAGTACGTCGACGCCGATCGGATCATCGTCGCGACAAAGGACGGCAACGACTCCTACGACCTGGTGAAGTACCGCCGCTCGAACCAGGGCACGATCATCCACCAGAAGCCGATCGTGTACGAGGGCCAGAAGGTGGCGGCCGGCGAGGTGATGGCCGACGGCTCCTCGACCGACATGGGCGAGCTGGCGCTCGGCAAGAACCTGCTCGTCGCGTTCATGTCCTGGGAGGGCTACAACTTCGAGGACGCGATCATCCTGTCCGAGCGGATCGTCAAGGACGACGTCCTGACGTCGATCCACATCCACGAGTACGAGGTGGACGCCCGCTCGACGAAGCTCGGCGACGAGGAGATCACCCGCGACATCCCCAACCGCTCGGAGGAGTCGCTGCGCGACCTCGACGAGAACGGCATCGTGCGCATCGGCGCCGAGGTCGGGTCGGGCGACCTGCTGGTCGGCAAGGTCACGCCGAAGGGCGAGACCGAGCTCACGGCCGAGGAGAAGCTCATCCGCGCGATCTTCAAGGAGAAGGCGCGCGAGGTGCGCGACACCTCGCTGAAGGTGCCCCACGGCGAGGGCGGCAAGGTCATCGACGTGAAGACCTTCTCGCGCGCGAACGGCGACGACCTGTCGCCGGGCGTGAACGAGCTCGTCCGCGTCTATGTCGCCACGAAGCGCAAGATCGCCGAGGGCGACAAGCTGGCCGGCCGGCACGGCAACAAGGGCGTGATCTCGAAGATCGTGCCGGAGGAGGACATGCCGATGCTCGAGGACGGCACGCCGGTGGACATCATCCTGAACCCGCTCGGCGTCCCCTCGCGCATGAACATCGGCCAGGTGCTCGAGACGCACCTCGGCTGGGCGGCCATGCACGGCGGCGACAACGGCGACCGCCAGTGGATCGCGACGCCCGTCTTCGACGGCGCCACGCCGGACGAGGTCGACCGCGCCCTGATCGACTGGCAGAACGACCACAAGTCGAGCCCGATCCACTTCGACATCGACAAGAAGGCCCCGGAGGGCGCGCGCTGCAACGGCAAGGTGCGGCTCTTCAACGGCCGCACGGGCGAGCCGTACGACCAGCCCGTGACCGTGGGCTACATGTACATCCTGAAGCTGCTGCACCTGGTCGACGACAAGATCCACGCGCGCTCGACCGGCCCCTACTCGCTCGTCACGCAGCAGCCGCTGGGCGGCAAGGCCCAGTTCGGCGGCCAGCGCTTCGGCGAGATGGAGGTGTGGGCGCTCGAGGCGTACGGCGCCGCCTACACGCTGCAGGAGATGCTCACGATCAAGTCCGACGACACGATCGGCCGCGTGAAGGCCTACGAGGCGGTCGTGAAGGGCGAGAACATCCCCGAGCCGTCCATCCCCGAGAGCTTCAAGGTGCTGCTCAAGGAGATGCAGTCCCTCGCGCTCGACGTGAAGGTCGTCTCGGTGGACGGCGGCGACGTCGCCGTCCGCGAGGAGGAGGACGAGCTGCTGCGCGCCGCGGAGGAGCTCGGCATCGATCTGCGGCCGGTCGCCGACCGGGCGGCCGCCCGCGCCCCCGACGCCCAGGAGCTCGAGGAGGGCGCAGACCGCACCGACGAGGACGGCGAGCTCTCCGTCCCCAACGACGAGCTGCTCGGCGAGGAGATCGACGAGGACGACCTCTCGCTCTCCGGCGGGAACGCTGACGACGACGAGGGCGACGGCGACGGCGACGACGTGCCCGTCGGCGAGCTCGACCTCGAGGAGGTCGAGGAGTGATCGACAGGCGACGCTCTCCGCGACCGGCATCGCCGGCCGCCGGCGCGGCTGCGCCGCACCGTGCGGGGTCAGACCCCTTTTGGTGCATCGCTTCGCGACGCGCCGGTCGAGGTCAGACCCCAGCCATTGCTTTCACCACTGCGTTTGAAGAGGAGCTGACGCGTTGATCGACATCAACGACTTCGATGCCATCAAGATCGGACTCGCTTCCCCGAAGCAGATCCGCGAGTGGTCGTCCGGCGAGGTCACCAAGCCGGAGACGATCAACTACCGCACGCTGAAGCCCGAGAAGGACGGGCTCTTCTGCGAGCGCATCTTCGGTCCCACGAAGGACTGGGAGTGCTACTGCGGCAAGTACAAGCGCGTCCGCTACAAGGGGATCATCTGCGAGCGCTGCGGGGTCGAGGTGACCCGGCAGAAGGTGCGCCGCGAGCGCATGGGCCACATCGACCTGGCCGCCCCCGTGAGCCACATCTGGTTCTTCAAGGGCGTCCCGTCGCGGATCGGCTACCTGCTCGACATCGCGCCGAAGGAGCTCGAGAAGGTCCTGTACTTCGCCGCCTCGATCGTGACCTCGGTCGACAAGGAGGCGCGCGAGCGCGACGTCCCCGAGCTCGAGGGCAAGGTGGAGCAGGAGAAGGAGCGGCTGATGCTCGACCGCGAGGAGGCGCTGGCCGCCCTCGAGGAGCGCATGCAGCGGCGCCGCCAGTTCCTGATCGACGGCTCGACGAAGGACTTCGACGAGGACGACGACTACTGGTCGCGCACGCTCTCGAACTGGGCCGAGGAGGGCGGCATCCCCGTCCTCGAGGAGGCCCGCACGCTGGCCGGCGGCCTGCTGCCCGAGGTGGCGAAGCGGATCGGCGGCGAGGACCCGAAGAAGGTGCGCGAGCTCGTGCGCGAGTCCGCGGTCCGCGACGACCGCAAGCTCGCCCCCAAGGACCTCGACAACGTGGCCGCGTGGGGCGCCGCAGCGCGCACGCTGCTCGCGAACGAGCTCACGGCCATCGAGGAGTCCAAGGGCCCTGAGAAGACCAAGGCGAAGAACGTCATCAAGGCCCGCATGGCGTGGCTGGGCGGCGGCGAGGCCGAGCTGAAGGATCCCGACCGCGAGTGGGTCGAGCAGCTCGTCGAGGCCGGCCCCGGCAACGCGGCGGCGCTCGAGAAGACGCGCCAGATCGGCGCGGGCATCCTGCGCGAGCTGATCGAGACCGGCGAGGGCGTCGACCGCGCCGAGCTGCGCGAGCAGGCGAACGACCTCTGCCTGCGCACGGACGGCCGCATGTCCAAGGAGGACGTGAAGGCGATCGAGGCCTGGGCGCTCAAGGTGCGCGACACCTACAACGACATCCAGGCCCGCCGCCGCGACGTCGACGACCACGCCAAGGAGGCGGTCGACCGGCTCGACCGCACCTGGATCAAGTTCAAGGAGCTCGAGGTGCAGGAGGTCGTCTCCGACGAGGCGCTCTTCCGCGAGCTGCGCGACCGCTTCGGCAGCTCGTGGGGCTTCGGCGAGTACTTCACCGGCGGCATGGGCGCGGAGTCGATCCGCGAGCTCCTGCGCACCCGTGACCTCGATGCCGAGGCCGCCCAGCTGCGCGAGACGATCCGCACGTCCAAGGGCCAGAAGGAGGCCCGGGCGATCAAGCGGCTCAAGGTCGTCTCGGCGTTCACCAAGTCGGACAACAAGCCGGAGTGGATGATCCTCGAGACCATCCCGGTGATCCCGCCCGAGCTGCGCCCGATGGTGCAGCTGGACGGCGGCCGGTTCGCGACCTCCGACCTGAACGACCTCTACCGGCGTGTCATCAACCGCAACAACCGCCTGAAGCGGCTGCTCGACCTCGGCGCCCCCGAGATCATCGTGAACAACGAGAAGCGCATGCTCCAGGAGGCCGTCGACGCCCTGTTCGACAACGGCCGCCGCGGCCGCGCGGTGACGGGCCCGGGCAACCGGCCGCTGAAGTCGCTCTCCGACATGCTGAAGGGGAAGCAGGGGCGCTTCCGCCAGAACCTGCTCGGCAAGCGCGTCGACTACTCGGGCCGCTCGGTCATCGTGGCCGGGCCGTCGCTGCACCTGCACCAGTGCGGGCTGCCGAAGCTGATGGCGCTCGAGCTCTTCAAGCCGTTCATCATGAGCCGGCTCGTCGAGCGCAAGCTGGTCCAGAACATCAAGGCCGCCAAGAAGATGGTGGACACGATGGTGCCCGAGGTCTGGGACGTGCTCGAGGAGGTCATCGCCGAGCACCCGGTGCTGCTGAACCGGGCGCCGACGCTGCACCGCCTCGGCATCCAGGCGTTCGAGCCCGTGCTGGTCGAGGGCAAGGCGATCCAGGTGCACCCGCTGGTGTGCCACGCCTTCAACGCCGACTTCGACGGCGACCAGATGGCAGTCCACCTGCCGCTCTCGGCGGAGGCCCAGGCCGAGGCCCGCATCCTGATGCTGTCCTCGAACAACATCCTCTCGCCGGCGCACGGCAAGCCGCTCGCCACGCCCACCCAGGACATGGTGCTCGGCACGTACTACCTGACCTACGCCGCCGAGGACCTGACGCAGGTCTCGATCGCCGACGCGCGGGAGCGCAAGCTGCCGTACTTCGGCTCGCTCGACGAGGTCGAGACGGCGTACGACCAGAAGCAGGTCACCCTGCAGGCCCCGATCACGCTGCGCGAGCGCGGCGACTGGATCGTGACCACGGTCGGCCGGGCGGTGTTCAACGACGAGGTCAGCCGCGCGCTCGAGAAGGCGGTCGGAGGCGACCGCTTCAAGGCGGCCGAGTACGCCTACCAGAACCGCACGTTCACGAAGCGCGACATGACGGAGTTCATCTCCGACCTGGTCGACCGCTACGGCGCCACGGCGATCGCCGAGGTGCTGGACACGGTCAAGGAGCTCGGCTTCAGCTACGCCACCCGGGCCGGCGTGACGATCTCGAAGAACGACATCGTCATCCCGCCGGACAAGGACGACATCCTCGGCAAGGTCGAGGAGGAGGTCGGCAAGGCGCAGCGCTCGTACGACCGCGGCCTCATCACCGAGGACGAGCGCCACGAGCAGGTCGTGTCCCTGTGGAACAAGGCCACCGACGACGTCGGCGAGGCCATGAACCGCAACCTCGACGAGCTGAACCCGGTCTACATGATGGCCAACTCCGGGGCCCGTGGCTCGTTCAAGCAGATCCGCCAGCTGGCCGGCATGCGCGGCCTGATGGCGAATCCGAAGGGCGAGATCATCGAGCGGCCGATCAAGTCCAACTTCATGGAGGGCCTGTCGGTGTTGGAGTACTTCATCTCCACGCACGGCGCCCGCAAGGGCCTCGCCGACACCGCCCTGCGCACGGCCGACTCGGGTTACCTGACCCGGCGGCTCGTGGACGTGAGCCAGGACGTGATCATCCGCCGGCTGGACTGCGGCACGAACGGGCACATGCTGGTGCCCGCCCGCACGCCGGACGGCGCACCAAACCGGTCGGGGCTGATCGGGCGCGTGATCGCCGAGAACACCAAGATCGGCAAGTTCGCGCTGAAGAAGGGCGAGGAGATCAACGGCGCCCGCCTGCGCGAGATCGCCGATGCGGCCGGCGACGACAAGGACGTCGTCGTCCCGGTGCGCACGGTGCTCAAGTGCGAGGCCGAGATCGGCGTCTGCCGGGCCTGCTACGGCTGGTCGATGGCGACCGGCAAGATGAGCGAGATCGGCGACGCCGTCGGCACCATCGCGGCGCAGTCGATCGGCGAGCCGGGCACCCAGCTCACGATGCGCACGTTCCACACCGGCGGCGTCGCCGGCCTCGACATCACCCACGGCCTGCCGCGGGTGGTGGAGCTGTTCGAGGCTCGCAAGCCGAAGGCCGCGGCCACGCTCTCCGAGCTGGCCGGACGGGTCGCCATCGACGAGGGCGAGCGTGGCTACACGGTCACGATCACCCCGACCGGCGACGGCGACGGGGACGCCAAGGAGTACGGCTTCCCCCGCCGCACCCGCCTACGCGTGTCCGAGGGCGAGGTCATCGAGGTCGGCACCCCGCTGAACGAGGGCCCGCTGGCCCCCGTCGAGGTGCTCGAGCTGCGTGACGACACCGAGACCGCCCGCTACCTCGTCGCCGAGGTGCAGGAGGTCTACAAGAGCCAGGGCGTGGAGATCCACGACAAGCACATCGAGCTGATCGTGCGCCAGATGCTGAAGAAGGTGCGGATCGACAACTCGGGCGAGTCCGAGTACCTGCCGGGCGAGCTCGTCGACCGGCCGGAGCTCGAGCGCACGAAGAAGGCGCTGAAGGCCGAGAAGAAGGAGCGGCCGACGCACACCCAGCTCATCCTCGGCATCACCAAGGCCTCGCTGGCGACGCAGAGCTTCCTCTCTGCGGCGTCGTTCCAGGAGACCACCAAGGTGCTCACCGACGCGGCGCTCGAAGGCAAGACCGACCACCTGGTCGGCCTGAAGGAGAACGTCATCATCGGCAAGCTGATCCCGGCCTCGACCGGACTGCGCGAGTACCGCTCGGTCTCGATCGAGCCCGCCGAGGACGCTCCCCGGTTCTACGTCGAGGACTTCGGCGAGCCGCCCGTCTACACGGACGCGCTGGTCGGAGGCGACGGCCATTCGGCCGGAAACGGCGAGATCGACCTGACGCCCAAGCCGGGCGCCGAGCCGCCGTTCATCCCGCCGGTGCCGGAAGAGGAGTAGGGGCACAGGGGACAGTCCCCGTCCGGGGACTGTCCCCACCTCAATCGGGGTCAGACCCCGAACGGGGGGCGTTGCACTTCCGTGACTGTTTCGTTCGGGGTCTGACCCCGATCAGCCGGCTGCGCTCTCGGCGCGCCGCAGCGCCGCCTCCGCCAGCCGCTCGAGCGCCGGGCCGGCGCCCAGCCGCTCGAGGATCGCGGCACACTCGGCGAGCGACGCGTCGCGGTCGATGCCGGCGTTCGCCTGCTCGGCCAGCGCGATCGCGAGGTACCACGGCGCGCCCGCCGCCCGGGCGGCCGCCACCGAGGCGGCATGCGCGGCAGCCGCGTCGGCCGGCGCCGCCAGCATCGCCCGCAGCAGGGCCAGGTGCGCGCTCACGCGCTGCGACTGGCGGGCGAGCGGCTCGTCGGCGAAGCGCACGAGCGCCTCCTCGGCCGGGCCGCGATCGCCGGCCCGAAGCGCGCACCACGTCTCCAGGATCATGGCCGCCTTGATGGCGGGATGCCCGAGCCCCATCGACCCCTGGATGAGCACCGAGTGGTGGGCCGCCTCGGCCGCCTCGGAATACCGGCCCTCGCCGGCGAGCACCTCCGCCCGCGCCGACCACAGCATGGCCCGGTTCTGGTCGTCGCTCACCGTCTCGTCGAACCCGACTGACTCGAGCGCCTCGCGGGCGGCCGCCGCGTCGCCGCGGCGGGCGAGCACGTTCGCCCGGTTGAGGACGATGCCGTGGGAGAAGATGTCGTCGTCGGCGCCGGGCGAGTCGCGCGCCACGGCGGTCAGCCGCAGGCTCTCGTCCCAGTCGCCCAGCTCGATGGCCGCGAAGGCGAGGTGCATGAGGAAGCTGCGGCGCCACTGCTGGTCGCCCGTTCGCTCTGCGAGGGCGAGCCCCTCCCGGTCGTAATCGTGGTCGTGGTCGTCCACGCCCTCGCGCTCGAACGAGAGGTTGAAGTACGCCCGCATGACCGCCGCCGGGACGTCCGCCTCGAGGGCGACCCGCAGCGCCCCCAGCAGCAGCGAGCGGCCCTCCTCGCGCCGGTTGGTGTAGGCGATCCGCCACAGGCCCTTCGTGTTGAGCGCGTCGGAGAGCACGTCGGGAAGCTCCAGCGTCTCCGCGATGTCGATGGCCCGCTCGAGCGGCTCGCGGCCGCGCTCGGCCTTCCCGATCATGCCGGTCAGCCGCCCCAGCTGGGCGGCGAGATGGGCGAGGTTCGCATCCGACGCCCCGTCGGCCAGGACGTCGTAGGCCGCCTCCATCTCGGCGACGCCCTCGTCGGCGCGGCCGAGCAGGAAGAGCACGTCGCCGCGGCGGGCGCGCACGCGCGCGGCCGAGCGTGCATCGTCGGCCGCCGCGTAGATCTCGATCGCGCGGCCGAACCGGGCGTGCGCGTCGGGGACGTCGCCCTTGCGCAGGGCGAGCTGCCCGGCCCGCTCGTGCAGGGCCGCCTGCCCGCCGCCGGGCGGTGTCAGCTCGAGCGCCGACGTGACCAGCCGGTAGGCCTCCGCCGGTGCGGCCACCGAGGCGGCCCGGTCGGCCGCGCGCAGGATGTCGGCGCGGGCCAGGTCGCGCAGCTCGGCGGCGTCGGGGTCGTCGGGAAGCAGCCGGAAGGCGTCGAGGCGATGCGCGGCGATCACCTCGGCCAACTCGTCTCCGCCGATCGCCGCCAGGTGGTCGGCGGTGGCCAGGTGCAGGCGTTTTCGCTCGCGCCGGCCGAGCGTGTCGCGGGCGATCGTGCGGACGATGTCCTGGACGAAGCCGTACTGCCCGCGCTCGGGCGAGCGCGGATCGGTCTGCACCGAGACGAGCTCCTTGCGCGCCAGCGCACGCAGGACGGTCTCGACCTGGTCGGTCGGGATGCCGCTGACAGCGGCCAGGCCCTCGGGCGCGAACGACTTGCCCAGCACGGCCGCCTGCTGGAGGAGGCGGCGCTCGTCGTCGGCGAGGCCGTCGAGGCGGGCGGCGACGAGGGCGTGCAGCGTCTCGGGGATCTCGATCTCGGCGATGTCGCCCTCGAGCCGGTAGCCGTCGCCGGCCCGCACCACCAGGCCGCGGTCGAGCAGCATCCGGGCCGTCTCGACGGCGTACAGCGGCACGCCCTCCGCGGCGGCGACGACGCGTGAGACGGCGGCCTCGGGCAGCCCGGGCACCATCCCCGCGACCAGCGCGGTCATCGCCTCGCCGGTGAGCGGCTCGAGCGCGAGCGAGGTGAGCGAGCGCGACGCCGCGCCCCACCCGGGCCGCCGCTCGGCCAGCTCGGGCCGGGCCAGCGCGAGCACGAACAGGCGGTGGTCGCGCGACCACTCGAGCAGGTACTCGAGGAACGAGAGCAGCGCCTCGTCGGCCCACTGCACGTCCTCGAACACGAGCGCGACCGGCAGCCGCTCGGCCATGGCCTCGAAGAACCGCCGCCACGCCGGGAACAGGTGCTCGCGGCCGCCCTCGGGCGCCTGGGCCAGCCCGAGCAGGATGCGCAGCGGGCCGAGCACCCACTCGCGCTCGCCGGGGTCTCCGACCCATTCGGCGACGGCCGTCTCGAGCTTCGGGTCGGCCGTCACGGCCGGCTCGTCCTCGGCGATCCCGGCCCGCATCCGCACCATCTCGGCGAGCGCCCAGAACGCCACTCCCTCGCCGTAGGAGAGGCAGCGGCCGCGGTGCCACAGCACCTCGTCGGCGAGGCCGTCGGCGTACTTCTCGAACTCCCACGCCAGCCGCGACTTGCCGATGCCGGCGATGCCCGAGACGGTCATGAGGTGGGCGCGCCCGCCCTCGGTGGCGTGGAAGATGTCCTTCAGCAGGCGCAGCTCGCGCTCGCGGCCGACGAACGGCGGATCGAGCCCGGCGCTGCGGCCGACGCCGCGGCGGGCGGCGGTCACGCGCACGGCCCGCCAGAGCGGCACCGGCTCCGGCTTCCCCTTCAGCTCGAACGTCCCGGCCGGCTCCGACACGATCGCCGCCTCGGTGACCCGGCGCGTGATCTCGTCGACGAGCACCCCGCCGGGCGCCGCCGCCCCCTGGATGCGCGAGGCGGTGTTCACGAGGTCGCCCGCGACGATGCCCTGGCCGACCGCCCCGACCGTCACCGCGGCGTCGCCGGTGGCGACCCCGGCCCGGGCCTCGAGGTCGGTGCCGCTGCGCTCCCCGAGGGCGTGCACCGCATCGACCAGCTCGAGGGCGACGCGGACGGCCCGCTCGGAATCGTCCTCCTGCGCGACCGGCGCGCCCCAGACCGCCATGACGGCGTCGCCGATGAATTTCTCGACCGTGCCGCCGTGCCGCTCGATCGTGCGCCGGGCGGCCTCGAAGTAGCTCGAGAGCAGCTCGCGCACCTCCTCGGGGTCGCGCGGGCCGGAGAGCGCCGTGAACCCGACCAGATCGGCGAAGAGCACCGACACCATCCGCCGCTCGGTGGCCGGCGCGGGCGGCGCCGGTGCGGCCGCTTCGAGGGCCGTCCCGCAGGCGCCGCAGAAGCGGTCGCCGGACTCGTTCGCCGAGCCACAGGCGGGGCACGCAACCACGAGCTCGGCGCCGCAGCTCGCGCAGTAGCGCCGCCCCTCCCGGTTCTCGCTCAGGCAGGCCTGGCAGCGCATCGGAGGAGCGTAGAGGAGCGCGGCGGCGGGCGCCGTTCGGCGAGACCTTTCCGAACCCGTCGGAACCCGACGCCCTGTGCTAGTGTTCGCCGTCGCGGCCGGCTCCGGTTGGCCCTTCCCTGTCTGCCCTCGGACGCCGGGAGCTTCCACAGCGTATGCCTACGATCAATCAGCTCGTGCGACATCCTCGCCAGAAAGTGGTCGGCAAGACCAAGACGCCGGCCCTGCGTGGCGCACCCCAGAAGCGGGGCGTCTGCACGCGCGTGTACACGGTCACGCCCAAGAAGCCGAACTCGGCTCTCCGCAAGGTGGCGCGCGTGCGCCTGACGAACCAGATGGAGGTCACGGCCTACATCCCCGGCGTCGGCCACAACCTGCAGGAGCACTCGGTCGTCCTCATCCGCGGCGGCCGCGTCAAGGACCTGCCGGGCGTCCGCTACAAGGTCATCCGCGCCGCGCTCGACACCTCCGGTGTCAACGACCGCAAGCAGGCGCGCTCGAAGTACGGGGCCAAGAGGAGCTCGTAGTGCCGCGCCGCGCCGAGATCACCCCGCGCGCCCTGCTGCGCGACCCCGTCTACGAGTCCGTCCTCGTCACCCAGGTCGTGAACCGCGTGATGCAGGACGGCAAGAAGTCGGTCGCCGAGAACATCGTGTACAAGGCGCTCGAGTCCGTCGGGCAGAAGACCGGCCAGAACCCGGTCGAGGTGCTCGAGCGTGCCATCAAGTCGGTGACGCCGGTGCTCGAGGTGCGCTCGCGCCGCGTCGGCGGCGCGAACTACCAGGTGCCGATCGAGGTCCCGCAGCGGCGGGCCCGCACGCTCGCCGTGCGCTGGCTCGTCACGTTCTCCCGCCAGCGGCGCGAGAAGCAGGCCTTCGAGAAGCTGGCCGGCGAGATCCTCGACGCCACCAACCAGCAGGGCGGCGCGTTCAAGCGTAAAGACGACATGTACCGGATGGCGCAGGCCAACAAGGCCTTCGCCCATTACCGGTGGTGAGGCGCTAACAGATGTCAGTTACAGAGACCAGAACGGGCACCCGCGTGCCCAAGATGGAGGAGCTCGACCGGGTCCGGAACATCGGCATCATGGCCCACATCGATGCCGGCAAGACGACCACGACCGAGCGGATCCTCTACTACACCGGCCGCACCCACAAGATGGGCGAGGTGCACGAGGGCGCCGCGACGATGGACTGGATGGTCCAGGAGCAGGAGCGCGGCATCACGATCACCTCGGCGGCCACGACCTGCTTCTGGCGGGATCACCGCATCAACATCATCGACACGCCCGGGCACGTGGACTTCACCGTCGAGGTGGAGCGCAGCCTGCGCGTGCTCGACGGCGCGGTCGCGCTGTTCGACTCGGTCGCCGGCGTCCAGCCGCAGTCCGAGACGGTGTGGCGCCAGGCCGACAAGTACGGCGTCCCCCGGATCGCGTTCATCAACAAGATGGACCGCACGGGCGCGGACTTCTACGCCGCCGTCGAGACCATGGTCGAGCGCCTCGGCGCCCGGCCCGTCCCGGTGCAGATCCCGATCGGCAGCGAGGACGCCTACATCGGCCACGTCGACCTGCTGACGATGAAGGCCATTCGCTACGTCGACCCCCTCGGCCAGAAGTGGGAGGAGGGCGAGGTCCCGGAGGACATGCGCGAGCTGGCCGAGACCTACCGCCATGACCTGATCGAGGCGGTGGCCGACCATGACGAGGAGATCATGATCGCGTTCCTCGAGGACGAGCCCGTCGAGGCCGAGCAGCTGCAGGCTGCCGTCCGCAAGTGCACGCTCGACATCTCGATCACGCCCGTCCTGCTCGGCTCCGCGTTCAAGAACAAGGGCGTCCAGCCCCTGCTCGAGGCCGTCATCGACTACCTGCCGTCGCCCGTCGACGTGCCGGCGGTCACCGGCGTCGATCCGCGCAACGACGAGGAGGTCACGCGGCCGGCCGATCTCGAGCAGCCGTTCGCGGCGCTCGCGTTCAAGGTCATGAGCGACCCGTTCGTCGGCAAGCTCACCTACTTCCGCGTCTACTCCGGCAAGCTCAACTCCGGCTCGTACCTCCTGAACGCCTCGACAGGGCGCAAGGAACGCGTCGGCCGCCTGCTCGAGATGCACGCGAACCACCGCGAGGATCTCCAGCAGATCGGCGCGGGCGCGATCGCCGCGGCCGTCGGCCTGAAGCAGACGACGACCGGCGACACGCTGTGCGACCCCGATCACCCGGTGATGCTCGAGTCGATCGACTTCCCCGACCCGGTGATCGACGTCGCCGTCGAGCCGAAGACGAAAGCCGACCAGGACAAGCTGGCCCAGGCCCTCCAGCGGCTCGCCGAGGAGGACCCCACCTTCCGCGTTCGCACGAACGAGGAGACCGGCCAGACCATCATCGCCGGCATGGGCGAGCTGCACCTCGAGATCATCGTCGACCGGCTGATGCGCGAGTTTCGCGTCGACGCCAACGTCGGCCGTCCGCAGGTTGCGTATCGCGAGACGATCCGAAACGCCGTCCAGGGCGTGCACGGGCGCTTCGTCCGCCAGACCGGCGGCCGCGGCCAGTTCGGCCACGTCGTCATCGACATGGCGCCGGGCGAGCCGGGCGCGGGCTATGTGTTCGAGAACAAGATCGTCGGCGGCGCGGTTCCGCGCGAGTACATCTCGTCGGTCGACGGCGGCATCCAGGAGGCGATGGAGGCGGGCATCCTGGCCGGCTTCCCGGTCGTCGATGTCGCCGTCACGCTGGTCGACGGCTCTTACCACGACGTCGACTCGTCGGAGATGGCGTTCAAGGTGGCCGGATCGATGGCCTTCAAGGAGGCGTCGAAGCGCGCCAAGCCGGTGCTGCTCGAGCCCGTCATGGCCGTCGAGGTCGTGACGCCCGAGGAGTACATGGGTGACGTCATCGGCAACATCAACTCACGCCGGGGGCAGATCGAGGGCATGGAGCCGCGCGGCAACGCGCAGGTCATCCGCGCCCGCGTGCCGCTCGCCGAGATGTTCGGCTACGCAACGGATGTGCGCACCATGAGCCAGGGTCGCGCCACTTATACGATGCAGTTCCTGCATTACGCAGAAGTTCCGCATTCCATCGCAGAGAAGCTCACGGAGAGCCAGGGGTAGGCCCCCGAAAAGGAGACTGGGAGAAGACATGGCCAAGCAGAAGTTCGAGCGCAACAAGCCGCACCTCAACATCGGCACCATCGGTCACATCGACCATGGCAAGACGACGCTCACCGCTGCCATCACCAAGGTTCTCGCGGAGAACGGCACGGGCTCGGAGTTCACCGACTTCGACAAGATCGACAAGGCCCCCGAGGAGCGCGAGCGCGGGATCACGATCAACTCCTCCCACGTCGAGTACGAGACCGAGAACCGGCACTACGCGCACGTCGACTGCCCGGGCCACGCCGACTACGTGAAGAACATGATCACGGGCGCCGCCCAGATGGACGGCGCGATCCTGGTCGTGTCCGCCGCCGACGGCCCGATGCCGCAGACGCGCGAGCACATCGTGCTCGCCCGCCAGGTCGGCGTTCCGTACATCGTCGTCTTCCTGAACAAGGCCGACACGGTGGACGACGAGGAGCTGCTCGACCTGGTCGAGCTCGAGGTGCGCGAGCTGCTCTCGAAGTACGACTTCCCCGGCGACGACCTGCCGGTCGTACGCGGCTCGGCGCTGAAGGCGCTCGAGGGCGACGCCGAGTGGACGCCGAAGATCCTGGAGCTCATGGCGGCCGTCGACGAGTACGTGCCGGAGCCCCCGCGCGACATCGACAAGCCGTTCCTGATGCCCGTCGAGGACGTCTTCACGATCACCGGCCGCGGCACCGTCGCCACCGGCCGCGTGGAGCAGGGCCAGATCAAGACCGGCGAGGAGGTCGAGGTCGTCGGCATCCACAAGGAGACCTCGAAGACGGTCGTGACCGGCGTCGAGATGTTCCGCAAGCTGCTCGACTCCGGCCAGGCCGGCGACAACATCGGCGCGCTCCTGCGTGGCGTCAAGCGCGAGGAGATCGAGCGCGGCCAGGTGCTCGCGAAGCCGGGCTCGATCACGCCGCACACGCAGTTCGAGGCCCAGGTGTACGTCCTCTCGAAGGACGAGGGCGGCCGTCACAAGCCGTTCTTCAAGGGCTACCGGCCGCAGTTCTACTTCCGCACGACCGACGTCACCGGCGTCGTCGAGCTGAAGCAGGACGTCGAGATGGTCATGCCCGGCGACAACGCCGAGATGTCCGTCGAGCTGATCCAGCCGATCGCCATGGACGAGGGCCTGCGCTTCGCCATCCGCGAGGGCGGCCGCACCATCGGCGCCGGCGCCGTCACCAAGATCATCAAGTAGCGACGGAAGAACGAGGGAACCAGACACCGTGGCGCAGCAGAAGATCCGCATCAGGCTGAAGGGGTACGACCACACGCTGGTCGACCTGTCCGCACGCTCCATCGTGGATACGGCACAGCGGTCGGGCGCCACGGTGTCCGGCCCCGTGCCGCTCCCGACCGAGAAGAACGTCTACTGCGTCATCCGCGGGCCGTTCAAGGACAAGGACTCGCGGGAGCATTTCGAGATCCGCACGCACAAGCGGCTGATCGACATCCACCAGCCGACGCCCAAGACGGTCGACTCGCTCATGCGGCTCGACCTGCCCGCCGGCGTTGACATCGAGATCAAACTATGACCTTTTTGACTGCGTCAAAAAGCTCAACCAAAAAAAATCAAATGTCTGCCACCCTGCACGTTTTTCATATTCATTTCGAACGGAGTTCGAAATGAAAGGCATCATCGGAACCAAGCTCGGCATGACCCAGCTGTTCGACGCCGAGTCGGGCCAGGTCACGCCGGTCACGGTGATCGAGGCGGGGCCGTGCCCGGTCGTCGCCGTGCGCACGCCCGACACCGACGGCTACACCGCCGTGCAGCTCGCGTTCGGGCCGGTCAAGGAGAAGAAGCTCTCCCGGCCGCGCGCCGGCCACCTGAAGGCGGCCGGGGTCGCCCCGCACCGCACGTTGATCGAGTTCCGCGACGCCGAAGGCTGGAACCCCGGCGACACGGTCACGGTCGAGGCCTTCGAGCAGGGCGACCAGGTGAAGGTCTCAGGCGTCTCCCGCGGCAAGGGCTTCGCCGGCACGATCAAGCGCCACCGCTTCTCGCGCGGGCCGATGTCGCACGGCTCGCACAACGTCCGCGCCCCGGGCTCGATCGGCGCGTCGGCGACGCCCTCGCACGTCTACAAGGGCACGCGCATGGCCGGCCAGATGGGCTCCCAGCGCGTCACCCAGCGCGGCCTCCAGGTCGTGGAGGTGGACGCCGAGAAGAACCTGCTGCTCGTCCGCGGCGCCGTCCCCGGCGCGGTCGGCGGGGTGGTCGAAGTCCGGAGCGACACGTAGTGGCCGCCCCGACCGCACCCGTGCTGACCGGCGGCGCCAAGGCCAAGCTCGACGAGGCCGTGTTCGGCCTCGACCGCAACGACGCGCTCGTCCACGAGGTGGTGAAGTCGGAGCTGGCCGCCCGCCGTCAGGGCACGTCCTCCGCGAAGACCCGCGGCCTCGTCTCCGGCGGCCGTTCGAAGCCATGGCGGCAGAAGGGCACCGGCCGTGCCCGCGCCGGCACGACACGCGCCGGCCAGTGGACCGGCGGCGGCGTCGTCTTCGGCCCGCAGCCGCGCAACCACACCGGCAAGGTGAACCGAAAGGCGCGCCTGAAGGCGCTGCGCACCGCGCTCTCGGCGCACGCCGGGGCCGGCTCGCTGCACGCCGTCGACGGCGGCGCGTTCGACGAGCCGAGGACGGCGAAGGCGGCCGAGCTCTTCGCGAGCGCCGGCCTCCAGGTGCCGGTCTGGGTCGTCGTCGCCCCCGACGAGGTGAACCTCGCCAAGTCGGTGCGGAACCTCGACCGGACGTTCGTCGCGAACGTCGGCGAGCTCGACGTGGCCGACGTCGTGATGGCGCGCACGCTGGTGGTCTCCAAGGCCGCCCTGGCGGCGCTCGAAGGCGGTGAGAGCTCGTGAACGGCGACCCGCGCTCGGTGCTGATCGCGCCCGTCGTGTCGGAGAAGAGCTACGGCCAGATCGCCGACCGGCGCAAGTACACGTTCCGGGTGCACTCGAGCGCCCACAAGACGCAGGTGCGCCAGGCCGTCGAGGAGATCTTCGACGTCAGCGTCACCCACGTGAACATCTCCAAGGTGCCGCCGAAGCCGAAGCGGCGCGGCGTTCACTCCGGCCAGCGGGCCGGGTGGAAGAAGGCGGTCGTGACGATCGCCGAGGGACAGTCCATCGAGGCCTTCGGGCCGGGGGTTTAAGTGCTCGCTTCCGAAACATTCGTCGGCGTCTGCCGGCTGCAAAGCGTCGCGACTCGCTCGGCATCCATCCAACGATGCTCCGGAGGCGAGCACTAGTGGCCGTCAGAAAGTTCAAGCCAACGTCCGACGGGCGCCGGTTCATGACCGTGTCGGACTTCGAGGAGATCACCGCCTCGGAGCCGGAGCGGACGCTGCTCGCGCCGCTGCACAAGACGGGCGGCCGCAACGTCAACGGCCGCATTACGACCCGCCACCGCGGCGGCGGCCACAAGCGCCGCTACCGCCTGATCGACTTCAAGCGGCTCAAGGACGGCGTGCCGGCGAAGGTGCACTCGATCGAGTACGACCCCAACCGGTCGGCCCGGATCGCGCTCTTGCACTACACGGACGGCGAGAAGCGCTACATCCTCGCGCCCGTGCGGCTGCGCGTCGGCCAGACGGTCGAGTCCGGCCAGGCCGTCGACATCCGCCCCGGCAACGCCATGCCGCTGCGCTCGATGCCGACCGGCACCACGGTGCACAACATCGAGCTGCGCCCCGGCCAGGGCGGCAAGATGGCCCGCTCGGCGGGCTCGTCGGCCCAGCTCGTGGCCAAGGAGGGCGGCAAGGCGCTGCTGCGGCTGCCGTCCGGCGAGATGCGGCGCGTCCCCGAGCAGTGCCGGGCGACCGTCGGCCAGCTCGGCAACGTCACGCACGAGATCGAGTCCGGCGGCAAGGCCGGCCGCACCCGCTGGCAGGGCAAGCGCCCGACCGTCCGCGGCACCGTCATGAACCCCGTCGACCACCCGCACGGCGGCGGCGAGGGCAAGAACAAGGGCAGCCACCCGGTCACCCCGTGGGGCAAGCCGACCCTGGGCTTCCGCACCAGGGACAAGAAGAAGGCGAGCGGCAAGGACATCGTCCGCGCCCGCCGGAGGGGCAAGGGGAGGCGATGAGCCGATCGAGCAAGAAGGGCCCCTTCGTGGAGCCCAAGCTGATGAAGCGCGTCGAGCAGATGAACGAGACGCGCCAGAAGCGGATGCTGAAGACGTGGTCGCGCGCGTCGACGATCTTCCCGGAGTTCGTCGGCCACACGATCGCCGTGCACGACGGCCGCAAGCACGTGCCGGTCTTCATCTCGGAGTCCATGGTCGGCCACAAGCTGGGCGAGTTCGCCCCCACCCGCACCTACCGCGGGCACGGCAACGACCGCACGTCGAGGATGAAGGGGCGCTAGTGGGCGTGACCGTCGCCGTCCGGGATCGCGACACCGTGCGGGCGCAGGCCCGCTACGTGCGCTGCTCGGCCCGCAAGGCCCGGCTCGTGCTGGAGCACATCCGCGGCAAGCAGGCCGCCGAGGCTGCGGCGATCCTCGCCTTCCAGCCCCGCGCCGCCGCGCGTGACGCAGGCAAGGTGCTCGCATCGGCGATCGCGAACGCGGAGAACAACAACGGCTACGACGCCGACGACCTGGTCGTGGTCGCCGCGTACGCCGACGAGGGGCCGACGCTGAAGCGTTGGCGGCCTCGCGCGCGCGGGCGCGTGAACCGCATCCGCAAGCGCACCTGCCACATCACGATCCAGCTCGCGGTCGCCGAGCCGGGCGAGATCACGAAGCCCGTGCGGCGGCGCCCGGCGCGCACGCCCCAGGCGCAGCCGGCTCCCGAGCCCGAGGTCACCGAGACGGCGGCGGCGGAGCCGCCCGAGGCCGACGAGGGCCCGGCGGAGGAGCCGCCCGCGCAGGAGCCCGAGGCCGAGGAGACGCCGAAGCCCAAGCGCGCCCGCAAGCCGCGCGCCAAGAAGACCGAGCCATCCGAGGAAGCCTCGGAGGAGGAGTCCTAGTGGGACACAAGGTCCACCCCGGCGGCCTGCGGGTCGGCGTCATCCACACGTGGAAGTCGAACTGGTTCGTCCCGGCGAAGGAGTTCCCGGACGCGCTGATGGAGGACGTGAAGATCCGCGACCACATCTACGGCAAGCTCTCGCACGCCGGTCTGTCCGACATCCACATCCGCAAGGACAAGCAGCGGATCACGGTCGACATCTACACCGCCCGCCCGGGCATCGTGATCGGCAAGTCCGGCTCCGAGGTCGACGCGCTGCGGCGTGAGCTGCATGCGATGACGACGAAGAACGTCCAGGTGAACATCACCGAGATCAAGCGCCCCGAGCTCGACGCCAAGCTGGTCGCCCAGTCGATCGCCGAGCAGCTCCAGAACCGCGTCTCCTTCCGGCGGGCGATGAAGCGCTCGTTGTCGTCGTCGATCCGTTCCGGCGCCCAGGGCGTGAAGATCCGCTGCGGCGGCCGTCTGGGCGGCTCGGAGATGTCGCGCTCGGAGCAGTACAGCGAGGGCCGCGTGCCCCTGCACACGCTGCGCGCCGACATCGACTACGGGTTCGCCGAGGCCAAGACGACCTTCGGCCGGATCGGCGTGAAGGTGTGGATCAACAAGGGCGAGATCATGCCCGAGGGCTTCGAGCACGAGGGCGGCTCGACCCGCCTCGGCGAGGTCGACAGCCGCCGCCGGCGGCGCGGCGCGCTGCCCGGCGAGATGGAGCAGCTCGGGCCCACGCGCCCCGGCAGGCGTGGCGACGGCCCCGGCGGCCGGCGCCGGCCGCGGCCCGGTGGTG
>DASUHM010000051.1 GCA_036273515.1 Gaiellales bacterium | reverse complement strand
AGAGGATGGCGTCACGACGCTCGACGCGTCGGGCAAGACCGTGCTGCCCGGGCTGATCGAATGCCACTCGCATCCGCTCTTCTCGGGCAAGCGCCACGCCGAGTACCAGCTGCGGCTGGACGGGGCGTCCCTCGGCGAGATCGCCGCGGCGGGCGGAGGGATCTGGTCGACCGTGGTCGCCACCCGCGAGGCGAGCGACCAGACGTTGACGGCCGCGCTCGACTCGGCGTACGCGCGGATCCTCGCCGCCGGCGTGACCACGCTCGAGGTGAAGTCCGGATACGGGCTCACCCCGGCGCACGAGCTGCATCAGCTCGAGCTGCTGGACCGAAGCCGCGCGATCACGCCGCTCTCGCTGGTCGTCTCGTACCTCGGCGCGCACGTCGTGCCGGACGGCGTCAGCGCCGACGCCTACACCAGCGAGGTGCTCGAGACGCTGCCGGCGGTGATCGACCAGGGCATCGCGGCGTTTCACGACATCACCTGCGAGGCGGGGCTGTTCACCCCCGCGCAGGCGTCGTCCATGTTCGAGGCCTCCCGCGTGCGCGGCATCCCGACGAAGGCCCACGCCGACGCCTGGGCGAGCTCACATGGCTGGGAGACGGCGGTCGCCGGCGGCGCCGTCTCGGCCGAGCACCTCACGTACACGCCCGACGAGGAGATCCGCGCCGTCGGCAGCACCGACACGATCGCCGTGCTGCTGCCGCAGGCCGAGCTCGTCTACATGACCGAACGCCGGGCCAACGCGCGGCTCCTGATCGACCAGCAGGTGCCGGTCGCGATCGCGACCGACTACTGCTCGTCGATCCACGCCACGTCGCTGACCACCACGCTCGGCGTGGCCGCGCCCTGGTTTCGGATGACCGCCGCCGAGGTGATCGTCGGCGCGACGCTGAACGCCGCGTACGCCCTAAAGCTCGAAGGCGACCGCGGGTCGCTCGAGGCCGGGAAGCGCGGCGATCTGACCGTGCTCGACATCGAGCACCCCAACGAATTGACGCTCGCCGTCGGCCAGAGCGTCGTCTCCGATGTGGTCATCGGCGGCGATGTCCAGCAGTGCAAACCAGACAGGAGGACTCGATGAGCCACACCCGGATCCGGAAGTTCAACACCAGGGACACCTACCCCGAGCAGAACCTGGACAACGACCTGTGCCAGGCGGTCGTCGCCGGCAACATGGTGTTCCTGCGCGGCCAGGTCGGCCTGGACATCGACACCAACGAGTCGGTCGGGATCGGCGACGTCGCGGCCCAGACCGACAAGGCGATGGCCAACATCGACACGTTGCTCACCGAGGCCGGCGCCCGCATGGAAGACGTCTGCAAAATCGTCGTCGACCTGACCGACGTCCGCTACCGCGACACCGTGTACCAGGTCATGGGACGCTGGATGAAGGAGGTCTTCCCGTGCTCGACCGGCGTGGTCGTCGACGGTCTCGCACGGCCGGAGTGGGTCGTTGAGATCGATGCCACCGCCGTGATTCCGGCCGACCGCATTCCGAACGTGACGGGCGCTTGAGCCCGCGCTGGAGATCAAGGCCTCGGCTGGCGTCGCGGCCAACGACTTAGCCACCTGCTGAATAGCGCCGAGACTGCCGAGGAAACTCCAGCTCCAGACATTGCCCCCAGCGGCCCGATTCTGGACTAAAAGTGGCCCGATTTTCGTCCAGACATTAGTCCAAGCCGAATTCGAGGAGGCGAGATTTGGCTCCAGTAAAGAAGGTCGGGACGGCGAGATTCGAACTCGCGACCCCCTGCTCCCAAAGCAGGTGCGCTACCAGGCTGCGCCACGTCCCGTCTGGCGGCCAGTGTACGTGACAGCCCTCGCAGCGGCCGTCCGCGGCCTCAGCCGGCCGGGCGGTCGAGCCGGGCGTCGTCCCGCGTCGGCTCGAAGAGCTCGACCGGGTTCCCGGAGGGATCCTCGACCAGGATCTGCTTGCCGCCGACGCCCGTGACGATGTCGTTTCGGAAGCGGGCGCCGGCCTTGCGCAGGCGCTCGACCGTCGCCTCGATGTCGGACACCTCGAGCGAGAAGCGGTTCCAGCCGCCGGGCTCGGGCACCGTCCCGTCGGGCATCGCCGCGCCGCCGCCCGGGCCGCCGCCGGGGGCGCTCAGGACGAGCCGCAGGTCGCCGTGCGAGAGCATCGCGAACGCCGGCGCCGGGTGCATGACCTCCTGGAACCCGAGCTCGCCGGAGTAGAACGCGATCGCCGCGTCGACGTCGTGGACGATGTAGCGGACGCTGACGGTGGCCATACCCGAACGATAGTCTGGCCGCCGGTGACCGAGTTCCCCCGTCAGCTCGAGCGGGTCGACTGGAGTCCGTCCCGGGAGCACCCGCCCGACCTCTCGGCGTGGCCGTACTCGATCCCCGCCGTGGCCCAGCTGATCGCCGCGGGCGGCCTCGAGATCCCGCCAGGGGTCAGCTTCCTCGTCGGCGAGAACGGCAGCGGCAAGAGCACCCTGGTCGAGGCGCTGGCGGCGATCTATCCGCGGCGTGGGTTCGCGACGCCGTTCGCCGACAAGCTGGGGCCGGGCGAGAGCGTGGAGGACTCGCCGCTGCTCTATCACCTGCGCGCGCGGACGCACCCGCGGGCCTCCCCGGCCGGGTTCTTCCTGCGCGCCGAGGCGATGCACCAGTACCTCGCCGGCATCGACGCCGACCCCGGGCAGGCGGGGGCGTGGGGTGACGAGGAGCTCTCGACCCGGTCCCACGGCGAGTCGTTCCTGGCCGTCCTGCGCCACCGCTTCGGCGAGGTCGGCGTCTACTTCATGGACGAGCCGGAGGCAGCGCTCTCGTTCCGGTCGTGCCTCGCGCTGATCGCGCTCCTCGACGAGATGCGGGCCGAGGGGAGCCAGGTGATCGTCGCCACCCACTCGCCGCTTCTCGTCGCGCTCCCGGGCGCCGCGCTGCTCGAGCTGGGCGAGTGGGGGATCCGGCCCGCCGCCTACGACGAGCTCGAGCTCGTGCAGTCGTGGCGGACGTTCCTCGACGGGCCGGGCGCGTACCTCCGCCACCTTCTCGCGGAGTAGGCCCCTACGGGTGGATGACGACGGGCGTGCCCGGCCGCAGCGCGCGCTTCAGCACCCAGAGCGCCGCCGCCGAGACGCGCAGGCAACCGGCGGATGCGCCCGTGCCAATTGACGCGGGGTCGTTCGTCCCGTGGATCGCGAGCTGGTCGCCGCCGGTCCAGCCCGGCGGCAGGTTGGGCTGGTGGCCGGAGAGGCCGAACGCGTACCAGCCGTAGGGGCCGGACGGGTCGCCCGTCGAGATCGGGTCGGTGACGCTGAAGCGGCCCGTCGGGGTGGGGGAGTCGGGCGCGCCGACGGCGGCCGGGAACGAGCGCGCGACGCGCGACCCGTGCATCAGCATCACCCGCCGCCGCGAGAGGTCGGCCTGCACCCAGGTCCGGGTGTGGACGACCCGGTGGCCGCGCGTCCGCACCCAGCCGGTGCGGCCGTTCGGGCGCCACGGCAGGACGACCTGCGCCCAGCCGTCGTTACGGCTGAACGCGACCGCCCAGAGCCACGTCGGGGTGCCCAGCGGAGTGCGGCCGGCGAGCGTCCCCAGCACGCGCCCGGCGGGACGGGCCCGGACGGCGGTTCCGGCCGACTCGTCGAGTAGCGTGAACCGATGTCCGGGTGCATGTCTTCGCGGGGCGGAACCCGTCTCGGGTCGCACTGCCGGGACGGCGTGGCCGAGGGGCACGGTCTGCAGCACCATCGCGCTCGCAGAGGGCGCCGCGGAGAGCGCCGAAATGGCTGCGAGCAGGGAAATCGTCCAACGCATGGACGACCCTCATCGGCACGCAGCGCTCGACCCTTGAGGCACGCGGCGGGGCTACAGAATCGCGGCCGAGCGGCCGATACACCGGAGTGACGCCCTTGTCCCTCCCAAGGAGCACCGCCGTGAAACGATCATCGGGAATTGTCGGGTTGGCCGCCCTGGCCGCGCTTGCGGTCCCGGTCGCCCTCTCCGCCTACCGGCTGACGCGGCCCCGCAACTACGCACAGACCCGCGAGTTCAAAGCGCTTGCCGGTGGCTACCTCATCTAGCGACCGCCCCGCCGCGTCCGTCCGCGACGAGCTGCTCATGCGGCCCGCCGACGACCCCGCGATCGAGGAGGCCGAGCGCCTCCTGCGGCGCCTGCCCGGGTGCGCATCCCCGGAGGACGCCGCCCACCTGGCGGCGCACGAGCTGCCCGCCCTCGTCGGTGCCGACTGGGCCACGTTCACTCCCGCCTCCGCCTACGCCGGCAACCCGGCCGACCAGCCCCACGGTCACGTCGCCGCCGCCGCGCTGGCCGACCGGTGCGTCTACTCCCAGGGCCGGCCGCCGACCGTCGCCGCGGTGCCGGTCTGGGCCGACGGCGCGCCCGCCGGCGTGATCCTGCTCGGCCGCGCCCAGGGTCTGTGCACGCCGCAGCTGCGGATGGCCGCGCTCGTCGCCGAGCATGCCGGCGCGGTCGCCGCGAGCATCCAGCTCGCGCGCACGGCTTAGGTGGTTGGTTCCACGTCGCCGTGACAGTCGCAGCCAGCCAGGAACCGAACCCCCGGCTAGCAGCCTGACGTCCAGGCGCGCGGGGGCGTGGAACCGATCACCTACCCGTCCGTGCCGCTCTCGGTCTGGGCCTGGCGCTCGAGCCCGCGCCTAAGCGCGCTCAGCAGATCCTGCGTGGAGCTCGGCTCGGCAGCCGGCTCCGGCGGGCCGATCGGCCGGCACGTCTGGCAGAACGGCGACGTCAGGTCGCGCCGCTTGTCGTCCGGCGTCGGATAGCGGGTGAACACCTCGCCCGGCGCGATGGAGCGGCCGCAGCCGTGGCACGAGACGGTGAGCGAGTCGAACACCTGCGGCTCGCCCGGGCGCACGCCCGTGCCGGTGACACGCCCGACGCGGTCGCTCACGGCAGCGAGATGGGGGCGCGGGTACGCCCGGTCTGTGTGATGCTCGTAGCCAGCCACGTGTGCAGCGGGGTCGCAACTCCCGGATGGGGGCCGGGATCGACGATGAGGCTACACCCTCGGCCGCCCGCCTGCTACTTCGACCCTCGAAAACTGGGCAGATCTTCCGATGCGGCGAGCGGGGGCGGTTCCTAGGGTCGAGCCCGACCATCTCCACCACAAGGGAGGGATCGTCCATGAAACGGACAACCCTGGCCGCGGCGACGCTCGCCGTGGCTGCCGGGCTCGTCGCGGGCGGCCAGGCCGCATCGGCGGCGGGCCATGCCACCGGGGCGGGGACGCACGCCGCGCGGGTGAGCGTCTTCGCGACCGGCTTCAACAACCCGCGCGGGCTCGTGTTCGGCCCGAACGGAGACCTGTACGTGGCCGAGGGCGGCCTCGGCGGGTCGCACTCGACGGTCGGCAAGTGCAAGCAGGCGTCGGGCGCGGCCGCGCCGTACACCGGGAGCAGCGGAAACCCGGTGCTCGGCGGCCGGATCTCGCGGGTGACGCCGGCCGGCGCGCGCTCGGTCGTCGTCCGCGGGCTGCCGTCGAGCCAGACGAGCCCCGCGCTCGGCAGCCTGGTGAGCGGCGTCTCGAGCGTCGCGTTCGTCGGCCACCACCTGTATGCGCTGCTCGCCGGGGCCGGCTGCTCGCACGGCGTCCCCAACGTCCCCAACGGGGTCATCCGCGTGCACCGAGACGGCAGCTGGTCGGTGATCGCGAACCTGAGCCGCTTCCAGCGCACGCATCCCGTGGCGCAGCCCGAGGCGGAGGACTTCGAGCCCGACGGCACCTGGTTCAGCATGATCGCCGTCGGCCGGGCGCTCTACCCGATGGACTCGAACCACGGCGAGCTCGACCGGGTCACCCCGAACGGGCGGATCCACCGGGTCCTCGACATCTCGGCACAGCTCGGCCATGTCGTGCCGACGGCGCTCGCGAACCACCACGGCCGCTTCTCGTTCGCGAACCTGGGGCTGTTCGGCGCCGCCGACGGCACCACCCCGAACGAGCGCGTCTGGGACATCACCCGGCGCGGGCACGCCAAGGTACGCGCGTCCGGGCTCGAGCAGGTGCTCGGCCTCGCCTTCAGGCAGGGCCGGCTCTACGCGCTCGAGATGAGCACGACGCCGGGCGGCCCGACCCCGGGTACCGGCGCGCTTGTCCGGCTGCACGACGGCCGGCCGGCGCAGACCATCGCCTCGGGGCTCGACTTCCCGACCGGCGTCACGGTCGGCCCCGACGGCGCGTTCTACGTCTCCGACCGCGGCTTCGGCTTCGGTGCGGGCCAGGGACGGATCCTGCGGATCCTCCCGTGACGTGAGCCTCTCCCCGGGCCGGCGTCGCGCCGGCCCGGGGCGCGGGGCACAAGGACCCGAACGTCACGAGGGCGGCAACGTCGTCGAGTGGGGCGATCACGTCAGCGACGCCGAGTACGGGGCGGCGCCACCGATCGCGGGCTGAAGGCGGGGGCGGCAGGATTCGAACCTGCGACCGTCAGCTTAGAAGGCTGCTGCTCTATCCCCTGAGCTACGCCCCCACGGATCCTCTCCAGGTGAAGTGTCGCACCAAAAGGGGTCTGACCCCGTTTGGTGCGCTATCCGCCGTCGAGGTCGACCAGGTGCTCGCGCACGGCTTTCAGCGCCGCCTGGGTGCGGTCGGTCACGTCCAGCTTGCGCAGGATCGCGGAGACGTGGGCCTTCACGGTCTTCTCCGAGAGCGACAGCCGAAGGGCGATGGCCTTGTTCGGCATGCCGCGGGCGATCAGCTCGAGCACCTCGCGCTCGCGGGCGGTCAGCTCGGCCGCGGCGTCGGCCGGGCGGCGCAGCTCGCCCACCAGCCGGGCCGCCGCCTCGGGGTGGAGCGGCGAGCCGCCCGAGTGCGCCGAGCGGATCGCGGCCAGGAGCTCGGCCGGCTGGGCGTCCTTGAGCAGGTAGCCGGCGGCGCCCGCCCGCATCGCGTCGACGACGCGGTCGTCGGCGGGGAAGCTCGTCAGCACGACGACGCGGGGCGTGCCCCGGCCGGCGCGGATCCGGCGCAGCGCCTCGAGGCCGTCGCCCTCCGGCATCACCATGTCGAGCAGGACGACGTCGGGCGAGAGCTTCTCGGCCTGGGCGGCTGCGTCGAATCCGCCGCCGGCCTCGCCGGCGACCTCGATGTCCGGCTGCAGCTCGAGGTAGGTGCGAAGACCCTGGCGCACGACCGGGTGATCGTCGGCGATCAGCACCCGGATCGGCCGGTCAGCCACCGGGCACCTCGGCCGTCACCGTCGTGCCCTCGCCCGGCGCCGAGCGCAGGTCGAGCCGGCCGCCGACGGCACGCGCGCGCTCGGCCATCACCGTGACGCCCAGGTGCTGCGAGCGCACCCGCGGGTCGGCGGGGTCGAACCCTGACCCGTCGTCGGTGATGACGAGCCGCGTCAGCGCGGGCTCGAGGTCGAGCTCGACGCCGATCCGGCCGGCGCCCGAATGCTTGAGCGCGTTCTGCAGGGCCTCCTGGGCGATCCGGTAGACCTCCCGTTGGACGGAGGCGTCCGGCTCGGCCCGCCCGCGCACCGTCAGCTCGACGTCGGCCGCGTGCACGCGGCCCAGCACCTCGACATGCTTTCGCAGCGTGGCGACGAGCCCGTCGGCCTCGAGGTCGGCGGGCCGCAGCTGGAAGACGAGCGAGCGCATCTCCTCGCGCGCCTCGCCCGCCAGCCGGCGCACCTCGGCCAGCTGTGCCCGGGCGGCCTCCGTGTCGCGGTCGAGCAGCTCCGACGCTGCCTCGGCGGTGAGCGTGAGCGAGAAGAGCGTTTGCGAGACGGCGTCGTGCAGGTCGCGCGCCAGCCGGTTTCGCTCCTCGACGACCGTGAGCTCGCGGCTCCGCTCGTGCACGCGCGCCGTGGCGATCGCCACCGCGGCGTGGGCGGCGAAGAGCTCGATGAGCTCCTGATCCTGGTCGGAGAACTCGTCGGAGCCGATCTTGTCGGTCAGGTAGAAGGCGCCGACGACCTCGCCGGCCGACAGGATGGGGACGCCCAGGAACGACGTCATGCGCGGGTGCGCCGCCGGCCACCACTCGAAGCGTGGATCCTTCGAGATGTCCGAGGTGCGGTGCGGCTGCGGCCGCTCGAGCATCGCGCTCAGCAGCCCGTGCGTGCGTGGCAGCCGGCCGATGGCGGCGATCAGCTCGGCGCTCATCCCGGCGGTGATGAAGTGCGAGAAGCCGCCGCTCCCGTCCGGCACGCCGACCGCGGCGTAGCGGCAGCTCGCGAGCGTGCGGGCCGCGCGCACGAGTCCCTGGAGGGTGGCCTCCAGCGAGGGCGCCACCGCCATCGCGGCGATCACCTCGCCGACTGCGCGCAGCGCCGCCCCGGAGGGCTCAGCGACGCTCGAGTCGCCTGCGGATCGCGTCATCTCCGCGGGCGAGCAGGAACGCCATGATCACCGCGAGCACGACCACGCCGAACACGGGCGCAAGGGAGACGAGGCTGGAGATGGAGATGTTCATCCTGCGATCTCATGGTACGGGTGCCGTGTCGGGCGGTAAATCGAGGAGCCGGTGAAGGGCTATACCGAATCGGTCGCTCCGCAGCGTGACCCCGGCCGTGCGGGCCTCGGCATAGCGCAGCGACATCTCGAGCAGCTCGAGACATACCATGACGTGCGCCGCCTCGGCGGGCTGGTCGAGGCCGGCGAGCCAGCCGGGCGTGCGCTCGAGCGTGTCGGCGACCGCGCGCGGCGGCGGCAGCTTGCGCGCGTTCAGCGCCATGAGCAGGCCGTAGTGAACGGCGTCGATGCCGACCGGGACGCCCTCGCGGCTGCGCTCCCAGTCCCAGACCACCAGCCGCCCGTCCAGGCGGCGCATGTTCCAGGGCGTCCAGTCGCCGTGCCCGCGCCCGAAGCCGAGCAGCGTCCCGCCCGCCCCGGCGGCGATCGCGTCGGCGGCGGCGTCGAGGTCGGCGCCGACCGCGGAGATCCGCGCCCGCACGTCGGCCCACCAGCCGCTCTCGGCGAGCGTCGACCGCGTGACGATCCCACCGAGGGCGAGCTCGTGGGTGGCGTCGCGAGGCGGATCGAACGCCGACACGGGCTCCCCGCCGACGAGCGGCTCGACGACCGTGACGGTGTTGCCCTGCCACTCGAGCGCGTGCAGCAGGCGGGAAACCTTGAAGGTGCGCGGCGGATCGGGGCGGGCGGCGAAGCTCACCAGCGCATCGGCCTCGGCGGCGACGAGCGGGCGGGTGAGCTCGTTCCAGCCCACCTTCGCGTACGCGAGCACGCGGCCGGCCGGGTCGCCGACCTGCACGACCGGCTTGCCGTTGGGCCGGTTCGCGCCGACCCGGACGACGAGCTCGACGTCGCGCGTCCCGAGGAGCGCGGCCAGCCGGTGCCGCAGCACGAGATCGGGCAGCTCGGCCTCGCTCACGCCCGCCGCCACGTGCACGCCGAGGCGGCTGCGGCCGAGCCGCTGGGGCAGGCCGCTGAGCAGTGCCGCCGCCGCCACGCTCGTCGCCGCCGTCCCCTTTCGGCCGGGAAGGAGCAGATACTGGCGCGCCGCCGCGGCGGCCCCGCGGCGGGCTCCCGCCGGCACGAGCATCCCCGGCCGGCGCAGGGACGGGAGGACGACGTAGGCGTCGACGCACCGGAATCCGGGTGGCGGCGCCGGTCCGACCCGCACACGATCGTCGGCGGCAGCCAGTCCCCGCATGCAGGCGTCGGCATCCCTCATGCCGAACACCGTACCCGTGTGTGGGCCCAGAATCCGTCAATCACGTGCTAATACTGCCAATGTGCAGGGTTGACGCGACAGAGGCCGTGAGTACCATTGGTGAGGGAGGCCGGAGGTGTACCTGGACGTACCAGCACTCCTGCAGCAAACCGGCGTCCCCGCGCCGGGCGGAGCCGATTGGTGGCGGCACCATGCTCGGCGATCGCCGAGCCCGTAGGCACGCAGACGACCCGAGAGGATCTGGTAGTGGAAAACGGTTGGTATGAGTCCGTCTCACTGAGCGACTACATCGGTGTCGTCTGGCGGCGCAAGTGGATCGTCCTGCTCGTGACCGTCATGGTCACGGCGGCCGCCGTCGGGTTCTCGGAGCGCCAGCAGAAGCTCTACGCCGCGACCTCGCAGCTTGTGAACACGACCGCCGCCGCGAACACCTCCTCGGGCAAGAACGCCCCCACCAACGCCTGGTCGGCCGCGCATGCACCACTCCTTGCGACCACCCAGGCCGCGAGTTGGGTCGTCAAGCAGTCGGGGCTCAAGGGCCTCAGCGCCGCACAGCTCCTGAGCGAGACCAAGGTGGCGGCCGACCCGCTCGTCGACGCAATCGACTTCACGGTCACCGACCCGAATGCGGCGACCGCGCAGCGCCTGGCCAACCTCTGGGCGGTCCAGAGCGGCTCGTATGCGAACCGGCTCGACCAGGCCGGCATCGAGGCGTCGATCGCGAACCTGACCAAGCAGCAGGACATCGCGCAGGCGCTCTCGCAGGCGTATCAGGACAAGAAGGCCGCGACCGCGCAGACGACCGTCACAGTCACGGTGAACGTCGACGGGGAGACGATCACGCGGACGATCACACCGGCTTCGGCCTCGATCCTTACCAACACGATCACGGCCGACGGTACAAAGATCGTCCAGAAGCAGATTTCGAAGCAGAGCGTCACGAACCAGCTCGCCCCCAAGCAGGCGCAGCCCGCCAGCCAGACCCAGCCGAAGACGAGCCGCAACGCCGCCATCGGCCTGGTGCTCGGCCTGATCCTGGGCATCATCCTGGCCTTCCTCCAGGACCTGCTCGACACGCGCGTCCGCACCGTGGCCGAGGTCGGCCGCCGGCTGCGGCTGCCGCTGCTCGCGAGCATCCCGGCCCGGCCGCGCGCGCTGCGCGAGTACGCCGTCGTCCTGCTCTCGCCGCAGGGCGCCGCCCAGATGCCGACCGCCGAGGCGTACCGCATCTTCAAGCTGAACCTCGCCTCGACGCTGCGCCGCGGCATGAAGGTCATCATGTTCACGAGTGCCTCCGATGACGAGGGGACGTCGACCACCGTCGCGAACCTCGCCGTCGCGCTCACCCGCGCCGGTCAGCATGTGGTCGTCGTCGACGCGAACATGCGCCGGCCTGCCCTCGGGAGCTTCTTCGGCCTCGACGACCGCATGGGCGTGAGCGACATCCTCTCCGGCCACAGCCAGCTCGGCGACGCCCTGACGATCGTCGACGTGAGCCGCGAGCATCCCGTCGAGGTCGGCTCCAACGGCACGTCGACGACCAGCGGCGGCGGCCTGCTCGAGGTGCTGCCGGCCGGCCCGATCCCCGGCGATGCGGCCGAGCTGCTCGACAGCCGGGCGATGACCGAGCTCCTGCGCGAGCTGCGCGGCCGCGCGGACGTCGTCCTCGTGGACGCCCCGCCGATGCTGCCCGTCACCGACGCGATGGTGCTCGGCACGAAGGTCGACGCCGTGGTCGCGGTCGCCCGCGCCCGGCTCGCCAGCCGGCCCCACCTGGTCGCGCTCGGCCGCGCGCTCGACGCGTGCGCCGCGCCCCGCCTGGGCTTCGTCTTCGTGGGCGGCACCCAGGACGAGTCGCAGGAGTACGGCGGCTACCTCGGCGGGACGGCCCCGACGGAGGCCATGCCGCATCCCAGCCAGACGCGGGAGACAGAGCTCCTGTGAAGGTGATGCTGGTCTGCTCGTCCGGCGGCCATCTCATCCAGCTTCACCAACTCAAGCCGTGGTGGAGCAAGCACGAGCGCAAGTGGGTCACCTTCGACCTGCCCGACAGCCGCTCGCTGCTCGAGGGTGAGGACGTCGCCTGGGCGCACTTCCCGACGACGCGCAACCTGCGCAACACCATCCGGAACCTCGTCCTCGCGGCGCGGATGGTGCCGCGCTACCGCCCGGACGTGGTCGTGTCGGACGGCGCGGGCGTGGCCTTCCCGTTCTTCATCGTGGCCCGGGTCATGCGCGTGCCGACGGTCTATCTCGAGGTGTACGACCGGATCGACTCGCCCACGCTGACCGGCAAGCTGTGCCGGCCGTTCACGAGCCTGTTCGTGGTGCAGTGGGAGGAGCAGCGCAAGTTCTATCCCGGCGCGCGCGTGATCGGCGGGCTGTTCTGAGCGCCCGGCTGCCACTCGTCTTCGTCACGGTCGGGACGGACTACCACCCGTTCGACCGCATGTCGCGCTTCATCGACGGTTGGCTCGAGGGCGGCGGCTCCGAGGTCGCCCGCTGCTTCGTGCAGACCGGCACGTCGGCCGTTCCGAAGCTGGCCGAGCACCGCCAGTACCTCGGCCACGAGGAGATGGACGCGATGGTGCGCGAGGCGACCGTGGTGGTCTGCCACGGCGGGCCGGGCACGATCATGCTGGCCTCGACCCTCGGCAAGCGGCCGATCGTCGTCCCCCGGCGCAAGCAGTTCGGCGAGCACGTGGACGACCACCAGCTCGCCTTCGCCCAGCGCATCGCCCGCGACGGGGCGATCCTCCTGGCCCAGTCCGACGACGAGCTGCGCTCGTGCCTCGACGGCGCGCTCGGCCTGGCCGGCTCGGCCGCCGAGCTTCCGCCCGCCGGCGCCGGCCCCGGACCCGCCGTGGCGGCGTTCGAGCAGCTGATCGACGAGCTCCTCAACAAGACGCGTACGCCCAAGCGTCGAGCCGTGGGCTCGGATCCCGCGACCCGGCGGTCGGCGTGAGCGGCGTCCCCGTCCTCTACATCGGCGGGTGGGGGAGGAGCGGCTCGACGCTGCTCGCCCACGTCCTCGCCGAGGTGCCGGGCTTCGTCTCGGTCGGCGAGCTGCGCTACGTCTGGCAGGCCGGCCCCGAGGCCAACGAGCTCTGCGGCTGCGGCCTCACGTTCGACGAGTGCCCGTTCTGGACGGCGGTCGGACAGGAGGCGTTCGGCGGCTGGGAGAACATCGACGTGAACGAGGTGCTCGCGCTCGAGAGCGCCGTCCTGCGCCACCGCAACGTCCCGCTGCTCCTGATGGGGAAGCTCGCGCCCGAGCACGAGCGCAAGGTCAAGCGCTACGCCGAGCTGACGGCGAGCCTCTACCGGGCGATCCAGAAGGTGTCCGGCGCCGAGGTGGTGGTCGACTCGACCAAGAACCCGCCGTACGCCTACTTCCTGCGGGCCGCGCAGGCGTCCGGGCTGCGGCTGCGGGTGCTGCACCTCGTCCGCGACAGCCGCGGCGCCGCCCACTCGTGGGCGAAGCGGATGGCCCGGCCCGAGATCACGAACGGCGACGCCTTCTTCCAGGAGTTCTCGCCCCTCAAGGCGGGCGTCCGCTGGATGGAGTGCAACCTCGCGTTCGAGGCGCTGCGGCGGCTGCGCGTGCCTACGGTCGGCATGCGGTACGAGGCGCTCGCGGCCGACCCCCGCGGCGAGCTCGAGCGCATGTTCGCCGAGATGGGCGAGGCCGGCGAGCACGACCTCTCGGCGGTGGGCGACTCGGTCGAGGTGTCCGGCCAGCACAGCGTCCGCGGCAACCCGATGCGGTTCGCACACGGGCGACAGAAGGTGCGCACCGACGAGGCCTGGCGCACCGGCATGGCCGCGAAGACGCGGTCGATCGTCGTGCTCGTGACGTGGCCGCTCTTGCTCCGGTACGGCTACCTGCGCCAGCACGGCTGAGGCTCACGAGATGCGTCGGATCCAGGCTGCCCCAGTCAATCTCAACCTGCCTCCGGGGTGGGTGCTGCCCCACGGCTGGCAGGCGTACGCGATGTTCGCGCTGCTGCCGCTCTTCTGGCTGATCGGGCTCTCGGCGATCGTCTGGGTGCTCATCGCGATCCCCCTGGCGGGATCGCTGGCGCTGCGCCGGGGCGACGTGCAGGTGCCGCGCCGGTTCGGGATCTGGCTGCTGCTCGTGCTGTGGATCTGCGCCTCGGCCATGGAGCTCACCAACACCGGCCGCATGATCGCCTGGGCCTGGCGGGCATCGTTCTACATGGCCGGGACCGTGATCTTCCTCTACATCGTGAACGTCCCCGACTGGAAGGTCTCGATCCGGTCGATCGTGAACGCGCTCGCCTTCTACTGGATCCTGATCGTGTTCGGCGGCTGGCTGGGCGTGCTCTTCCCGAACGTCAGCTTCGCGAGCCCGATGCAGTACCTGCTCCCGCACGGGTTCCTGCACAACCAGTACGTCTTCGAGCACGTCCACCTGCAGTTCGCGGAGGTGCAGCACTTTCTCGGCTTCCCGGTCGGACGGCCCGAGACGTTCTTCCCGTACACGAACGCCTGGGGCTCGAGCTTCGCCATGCTGACGCCGTTCGCCATCTGCGCGATGACCCAGGCGAAGGCCCGGGCGTGGAGGCGGACGCTCCAGATCTCGATGGCGCTCTCGCTCGTCCCGGTCGTCTTCTCGCTCAACCGCGGACTCTGGCTCAGCCTCGGCATCGGCATCGTCTACGCGATGATCCGCTTCGGCATGCGCGGCGACTTCCGCCAGGTCGGCCGCGTCCTCGCGGTCATCGCGATCCTGGCCGCGGTGGTGTCGCTGAGCCCGCTCGGCGACCTCGCCCAGGGGCGGTTCCAGCACAAGACCGGTGACGCCGGCCGCATCCAGCGCGACCAGGAGGCCCAGCAGCGGCTGCTCGAGTCGCCGCTGCTCGGGTTCGCCGCGCCGCTGCCCTCGTCCGATCCGACCCAGAGCTCCGTCGGCACGGAGAGCGAGATCTTCCTGCTCGTGTTCTCCCATGGGATCCCGGGCCTGGGCCTCTGGATGCTGTGGTTCTTCTACACCCTCTTCCGGTCGGCCCGGTGGCGCTCCCCCTGGGCGTTCTGGGCACACGTGTCGCTGCTGATCGCGCTCATCCAGGTGCCGTACTACGAGATCACCGAACGCCTCCCGATCATGCTGGTGGCCGCCGCGATCGCCTACCGTGTGATGATGCGAGGCCCGGAGACCGAGACGGAGTCCGAACCGGCCCCGGAGCGACCGATCAAACCGGCGCGGCGGAGGGCGCTCGTCCCGGCATGACGATGGACTGGCAGGACCACAGGTTCGTTTTTGTCGGCGGCCTGCATCGCAGCGGCACCACGCTGCTCGCCCGCTGTCTGGCCGAGCACCCCGACGTGAGCGGCTTCTCCGGCACGCGCGCGCCCGAGGACGAGGGCCAGCACCTCCAGAACGTCTACCAGCCTGGGCGCGCCTACGGCGGGCCGGGGCGGTTCGGCTTCGACCCGGAGGCGCATCTCACCGAGACCTCGGCGCTCGTCTCCGACGCCAGCCGCACCCGCCTGCTCGAGCAGTGGGGGAAGTACTGGGATGCGACCCGGCCGGTGCTGCTCGAGAAGTCGCCGCCGAACCTGATCCGCTCGCGCTTCCTGCAGGCGCTCTTCCCCGACTCGCGCATGGTGATGATCCTGCGCCACCCGATCGCCGTGGCGGCCGCGACGCGCCGGTTCGGGCGCAAGCGGCGGACGTGGCGGCGGATGTCCTACTCCTCGCTCGTCGAGCACTGGCTGCACTGCCACGAGCTGATGCTCGAGGACGCGGGGTCGATCGATCACATGCTCGTCATGCGCTACGAGGAGTTCGTCTCGAGCCCGGACGAGCGGCTCGCCGACGTCTACCGGTTCCTCGGCCTCGAGCCGCGCCCGAGCGGCCTTCACGTGCGCACCGACATCAACGACTCGTACTTCCGGCGCTGGTCGCTTGCGCGCCACAACCCGGGTACGGGGTCGGACATCGAGAAGGCGATGGAGACGCTCGAGGAGCGGGTCGCCCGCTTCGGCTACAGCCTCCGGAAGCCGCAGACGCTGACGCCTCTGCAGGGAGTGCGCTGATGCCGCGCGAACGGGGATCGAAGAACGACAACTACTCGCGCCTGCCCGCGCCGGTGATCACGGCGGGCCGGGAGGCGGTCACCGGCTGGAACATGCTGACCGCGTCGCAGCGGCCGCTGCCCGACTTCCTCATCATCGGCGCCCAGCGCAGCGGCACGACCTCGCTCTACCGCTACCTGCTCGAGCACCCGCAGGTGATGCCGGCGATGCCGAGCAAGGGCGTGCACTACTTCGACCTGCACCCCGACCGCTCCCTGCGCTGGTACCGGGCCCACTTCCCCACCGAGCGGGCGCGGCGGGCGCGTGAGCACCGCCACGGCGGCCCGGTCGTCACGGGCGAGGGCAGCCCCTACTACCTGTTTCATCCGCATGGCCCGGCCCGGGCGGCGGCGGCGGTGCCGCAGGCCCGCGTGATCGCCATGCTGCGCGACCCGGTCGAGCGGGCCTACTCGCACTACCGCCAGGAGTACGCGCGCGGGTTCGAGGACGCCGAGACGTTCGAGGAGGCGCTCGACCTGGAGCCGTCGCGCCTTGCCGGCGAGCGTGAGCACATGCTGGCCGACCCGACGTACGCCAGCCCGGCGGTGCAGCACCACGCCTACGTGGCCCGGGGCGAGTACGTCGACCAGCTGGCGGCCTGGCGGGAGCACTTCCCGGCCGAGCAGATGCACGTGATCTGCGCCGAGCGGTTCTTCTCCAACCCCGCGTCGACCTACGCCGGCGTGCTGCGCTTCCTCGGCCTGCCCGACCCGCCGAGCGCGCCCGGGTTCAAGGCCTACAATGCACGTCCGGCTGCGGGCATGGCGGCCGAGACACGTGAGCGGCTCGAGCGGCACTACGCCGAGCCGAACCGGAGGCTGGAGGAGTTCCTGGGCATGCGGATGGGATGGCCGGCGGGCGAACGCGACCGGGCCGAGCGGTGACCGCTGTGGACGAGCCCGCGGTTGCACAGCGGGCGCGTACCGACGACCTCAAGATGGTCGCCCGGGGCGGGTCGCTCAACTTCATCGGAGCGGTCGCCAACGGGCTCTTCCAGTTCGCGCTGGTGGTCGTCGTCACGCGCGCGCTCACGCGCAACGAGTCGGGCGCCTTCTTCGAGGCGATCGCCCTCTTCCTGATCCTCTCCAACACGGCCGAGTGCGGTGCCGACACCGGGCTCACGCGCATGATCCCGAGCTACCGGGTGAGCGGCCGGATCGGGGACGTGCGCCGCAGCCTCAGCGTGGGGCTCGTCCCGTCGTTCGCGGCCGGCGTGCTGCTCGCGGCGATTTCCTTCGCCTTCGCGGCTCCGCTCGCGGCCGTCTTCACGAATCACCGCCACCAGGACGCCGAGGCCGTCGCGACGTACATCCAGGTGCTGGCGGTGTTCCTGCCACTTTCGTCCGCCTACACCGTGGCCATCGCGGCCACGCGCGGCTTCGGGACGATGGTGCCGAACGCGCTCCTCGACCGGATCGCGAAGTCCGGCGCGCAGACGCTCGCGGTCGCCTTCGCCGTGCTCGCCGGCGGCGGCAGCTTCGCGGTCGCAGTCGCGTGGAGCCTGCCGATCGGGATCGCGTTCGCGATCACGCTGCTGTGGCTGGGCCGGCTCGTCCACCGGGTCGAGCGGCGCGAGCGGGCGACGAAGCCGCCGACCGACATGCGCCGCCTCTACCGCGAGTTCTGGGTCTTCACCGCGCCGCGCGGGCTCACCGGCATCTTCCAGGTGACGACGCTGTGGGTCGGCACGCTGATGGTCGGGTCGCTGATGGACACCGCCAGCGCCTCGATCTACACGGCGTCCAGCCGGTACCTGGTCGCGGGCAGCGTCGTCAACCTGGCAATCATCCAGGCCATCGGCCCGAAGCTCTCCGAGCTCCTGACGGCCGGTGCGCGCGAGCGGGCACAGGACGTCTACCAGGTCGCGACCGCGTGGCTGATGATGATGGCCTGGCCGATGTACATCGGCCTGGCCGTGTTCGCGCCGCTCCTCCTGAGGGTTTTCAAGCCGCAGTACGTGAGCGGGACGTCGACGCTCGAGATCCTGGCGATCGCGATGCTCGTCGCCACCGGCATCGGGCCCGTCGACATGGTGCTCCTGATGGGCGGGCGCAGCTTCTGGAACCTCTTCAACGTCATCGTCGCCCTGACGGTCAACATCGCGCTCGGGCTCCTGCTCATCCCGCAGATCGGCATCGTCGGCGCGGCCATCGCCTGGGCGGGCAGCCTGCTCGTGAACAACGTCGCCCCGCTCGCCGAGGTGCGCGCGTTCCTCAAGGTGCACCCGTTCGGGCGCGGGTTCCCGGTCGCGGCCGGCGCCTCCCTGCTCTGCTACGGCGTGCTCGGGATGGCCCTCCGGCTGACGATGGGCACGACCATCCCGGCGCTCTTGATCTGCATCGTGGTCGGCACCGCCGGCTACGCGTGGATCCTGTGGAGGTTCCGCGACCGCGTCGAGCTCGTACTGCTCGGCGGCACGCTGCGCACGCGCCGGCGCCGCCGCGCCCAGCCGGTCACCACCTAGCCGCGACGCCGTCAGGGCGGGCGGCTGAGCCAGCGACGTTCGAAGGCGTCGCGGCGGACGAAGATCAGACCGCCGCCATACTTGCTGATGAGCATGAAGAGGGCGGCGCCGAACCGGACGAGCGTGTAGGTGCGGAGGCCGGCGCTGCGCTGCCGGAACTCGCGCTCGAGCCCGATCAGGCTCGAGAGGCGCCTCGTATATGCCCGCCGGAGTGGGCTTCTAAGGCGTGGTGGCGGTGGTGGCGCGCATCGCCGCTCCGAGCTGGTCGGCCTCGGGCGTCGGCGTGTCGTCGGCGTTCAGGAGGGCGAAGCCACCGCCGGTGGCGAGCACCCAGCGCGTCCAGCTCACGCCGTGCTTCTGGAACAGGTCGAGCATCTGCTGCTGGTACGTGTCGCTCCCGGGCGCGCCGGTGTGGAATCCCCACTCGCCGATGAGCAGCGGGATCCCCCACGACTTGGCCCGCTCGAGCGGCACCTGGAGCACCCGGGCCTGCGCCGCCTCGGTGCCGGTGTACGACGACGTCTCCTGGTTGTGGGTGTCCGCCCAGGACGGCACCCAGTTGTCGCCGGCCGCGTCGAGGCCGCCCGAGAGCCCGTTGAAGTAGTCGTGCCAGTCGAGCGCCATGTGGTCGAGCGAGCCGAACGGCTTCAGGTCGGCCGTGCCGACGCCCTCGCCGCCGCCGCGGCACATGATGAAGACGGTGCGGGTGGGGTCGACCTTCTGGATGGCGCGGCGGATCCCGGCCTGCCAGCGCAGCATGGTGTTCGTCGCCTCGGTCGTGTCGCCCAGCTTGCCCGGGTGCGGCTCGTTCAGGATCTCGTAGCCGATGACGTTGGCGTCGCGGGCATAGCGGGCGGCGATCATGCTGGCGAAGGCGGAGTAGTAGGCCTGCGAGCGCGACGCCTCGGTCGTGAAGAAGGCCGCCTCGGCGTGTGACGAGCCGCTCCGCGTCGCCGGGAAGCGGCCGCCGGCGTAGTACCAGGCCGGCACGCCGCTCGCCCGGCAGACCGTCTTGCCCGCCTTGCAGGTCGCCTGCGCGAAGTAGGGCGACCAGTGGAACTGGTGGAAGTCGATGAGGACGTTGATGTGCACGGCCCGCAACGCGGCGACGATCTTGTCGAGCTTGCCGAGCGTCTTCGCGTCCCAGCGGTAGTGGCCGTTCCTGGGCGCCTCGGGCTGGATCGCGTCCCAGCCGACGTACACGCGGGCCATGTTCGCGCCCAGCTGCTGGGCCACGGGGGCCAGATGCGACATGCCGACCGACATGTCGAACCCGTGCAGGATCACCGGCTGCCCGTTCTGGTCGACGAACCTGCCGCCCGACGTCGTCACCCACGGCTTGACGATGTCGGAGGCCTTGTTCGTGCTGACCGGCGGCGGGGGAGGCGGCAGCGGGCCGGAGCCGACGCCGCCGTCGTCCGTGGCGCCGCCGCTGCCGCCGCACGCGGCCGCCAGGACCAGTGCGCAGCCAAGCGCCGCGAGGGCGGCTAGCCTCACAGGCCGAACGCTCGCAGGAGGGCCTGGCCGGACGGGCCCGCGGCATTCCCCAGGCGCGGGACGCCCAGCAGGGTCTCGGTCGCGCCGAGCAGGCTGTAGTGGCTGAGGCGCTCCGCGGTCCCCGACCCTGGCTTGACGTGCGGCGAGAGGACGATCAGCGGCACCTGGCAGGCGCCGCGGGCCGGACCGCTCGTGCAGGCGATTCGCAGCGGCTTCGCAGGCGCGCCCTGGTTCCAGGTGACGAAGATGACCGTCGCCCCCGACTTGTAGGCCGGAGAGCTCGTCAGCGCGTTGATCCAGCCCTGCAGCCAGAGGTCGGCCCGGGCCAGGAACGCCGCCCGCTTCAGCTTGCCGCCGCAGTGTTTGTCGAAGCCGCTGTCGTGGCAGCCGTCCGGCGCGATCAGCGTGAAGGCCGGCAGCGCGTTCTGCGCGAGCGCGCGCTGCAGCGGGCCCTGCCTCGGCGTGCCCAGCGGCAGGTCGTACTTCGCGCACCCGGGCGGCGTGACGTAGGTGGGGGGATTGGAGAGACGGGAATAGCTCGCTCCGGCGAGCTTCCGGCATGCCCCCGGCATGCCGCCGATGAACGCCCGCCAGGACGGCACCTGCGAGAGGAGGCTCGGGGCCGTCGTCGTGCACGTCGTGTCGCACGAGTTGTGGACGAGGCCGTTGATGTTGCCGGTCAGCACGGCGACGTCGTTCGAGATCGCCGGGTGGGTGATCGTGGTGTACCGGACCGCGGCCCCGCAGGCCTGGGCGAGCTGGTTGATGTACGGGGCGACGCGCAGCTTGCCCATCATGTGTGTGTAGGCCTGCGTGCCCATCCAGATCCAGACGACGTGGCGCACCCTGGCCGCCTGGCCTTGCGTCGAGCCGCACATCGGCGCGACCGTCGAGGCGGCCGTGGTCGGAGGCGTCGTGATGGTCGGCGTGGCGTGCGCCCCTTTGTGCTCGGTCGGTCCGTTGCGGCTCGCCATGAACCCGAAGAGGACCGCGACAACGACCGCGACCGGGAGTACCCATCTCCACATCACCCCAGTGTACGTGCGCCTGGTTGTAGTGGAATATGCGAATTGCGATCTGCCCGACCGGTTTGTGACGACTTGCGAATTTTGTTGAGAACCTTTGTAAAGGGGATCGACGGCGGTTCGGGTGGCCGCTAGCGTGGGATTCGAAGTGGATGTCAACGACGATGTCGTCTTCGCGCAGGTGCGCTTCAACGTCTTCCGCCCCGATCGCTGGGTGACCGTCGCGGCGGGCAGCTCCGAGGACGTCGTGCGCTCCGCGTCGGCCGGCCTGTACGGCACCGTCGTCTCGCCGATGGGCGACACGCCCTACCGCGTGCGGGTGCATACCCCGAAGGACGACGGCGAGCGGGCGAAGGGGATGGCCGACATCGCGGTCACGTCCGCCTGGGGCCAGGTCCCTGCCGCCGGCTGAGTCGGTCTTCACGCCAGCGTCACGGTAGGCCGCGAATGCGAGCCTCCGGGATGGCGCGCGTAAGCGTTCGCCCGGCCGTCCGTAAGGATTCGGAGAGGGGCCGTGGCCACCGCTATCGTGGGCGCGTGAACGCCTCCACGCAGCGCGTGCTCGTCGTCGAGGACGATCCGGCCATCGCGCGCGTGCTCGAGCTGGAGCTGGGCGAGGCGGGGTATCGGGTCGAGGTCGCACCGGCCGGCTGTGACGGCCTCGCCGCCATGGAGCGCGACCGTCCCGACCTGGTCGTCCTCGACGTGCGCCTGCCGGACATGGACGGCCTGAGCGTGTGCCGCCGGGCGCGCCGCTCCGGCCACGACATGCCGATCCTGATGCTGACCGCGCTCGATCGTGTCGGCGACCGGGTGGTCGGGCTGGACGCGGGGGCCGACGACTACCTCGCCAAGCCGTTTGCGATCGAGGAGCTCCTGGCCCGCCTGCGCGCGCTCAGTCGCCGAGCTGGGAGCGACCAGACGACGCTCGAGGCCGGCCCCGTTCGGCTCGACCTGGAGTCGCGCGACGTGACCGTCGACGGCGCCGCGGTCGAGCTCACCGCCCGGGAGTTCGACCTGCTCGCCTTCCTCATGCATGCGCCCGGCCGGGTGTTCACCCGCGAGCAGATCTACGAGGGCGTCTGGGGCTTCAGCTACCTGGGCGAGAGCAAGGTGATCGATTTCTTCGTGTCGGCGCTGCGGCGGAAGCTCGACACGTCCGAGGACGGGTCGATCATCCGCACGGTGCGCGGCGTCGGGTACACGATTCGCCGGTGAGCGTCCGCCTTCGCCTGGCGGCCTGGTTCGTGCTCGTGATGGCGGTGCTGGTGGTGGCCACCTCGGCGATCACGTACGCGATCGTCCGCTCCGACCTGCGCGGCGAGGCCCAGCGCTCGGCGAAGCGGCTGGCCCGGGCCGCGGCCCGGGGAGAGCCGAACGAGCTGCGCCTCGACGGCATGGCCGCCCCGGGCGACCGGATCTGGGTCACCGGCGCGGGCGGTGTCGTCCTCAACTCGACGACGGGCGCCCCCGGGCATACCCTCGCCGGCGTGCGCAGGGCGATCGCCCGCGCCCCGTCCGGCGCGACCAGCGCGCGGGTCACCCGCAGCGACGGGGGCCAGGCGATCGTGCTGCTCGCGAACCGCAGCGTCGCCTCGACGCTCGACACGCTGCTGCGCACGCTGGTGGCCGTCGGGATCGGCATCCTCATCGCGGCGGGCCTCATGGGGGCGTTCCTGGCGCGACGGGCGCTGCGGCCCGTCGATCGCATGCGCCAGCAGGTCGACGACATTCCCGGCGACGCGCTCGACCGCCGCATCACCGAGGGCCGGCCGGACGAGCTGGGTCGCCTGGCGCACGCGTTCAACCGGCTGCTCGAGCGGGCCGAGCTCGCAGCCCAGCAGCAGCAGCGGTTCGTCGCCGACGCCTCGCACGAGCTGAAGACGCCGCTCACCGCCCTGCAGGGGCATGCGCGCATCCTGGCCCGGTCGGTCGAGCGGGAGGAGTGGGATCTCGTCCAGGAGTCGGCGGCGGTCATCGGGCACGAGACGCGGCGCGTGTCGGCGACCGTGGCCGAGCTGCTCTCGCTGGCCGAGGCCGGCAGCCCGGCGATGCGCTCGGTGCCGGTCAGGCTCGACGTCGTCGCCGCCGAGGCCTGCGAGGAGATGCGCGCGCTCGACCCCGAGCGGCCGCTGGAGGCGTCGCTCGCGCCCGTGACCGTGTCGGGCGACGAGCGCCGACTGGGGGAGCTCGTGCGGGTGCTGGTCGACAACGCCCTCAAGTACAGCCCGGCCGGCTCGCCGGTGCTCGTCACGGTCAGCGACCTCGCCGGCCCGACGCTGACCGTGACCGACCGCGGCCGCGGCCTGACGCCGCAGGATCGCGAGCGCGCGTTCGACCGCTTCTACCGCGGGTCGGCCTCGAGCGGCATCTCCGGGAGCGGCCTTGGCCTCGCCATCGCGCAGGCCATCTGCGAGCGCCACCGGGCGGTGCTCACGCTCGAGCCGGCCACGGGGGGTGGGACGCTTGCGGCGGTGCGGTTCCCGCCCGCCGGCGCGCCGGCCTAGGCGCCCGTTGCCGGGCCGCCGGCCGCGAGGCCGGAGACGAACCAGATCATCAGGACCGCCGGGACGAGGATGAAGAGCCCGAGCGGGCCGAGCAGGAACACGCCGATGATCACGACGACGATCGCCACCGCGATGAGGAGCCAGAGCAGCGCCCGGCCCGTGTTCTTCGCGGCCGTGGCCGCGGTCGTCTCGCTCGTGTCTGCCTGACGCTCGGTCTCGCGTGCGTTCTCTCGGGGGATCCGGTCCTGGGTCATGCCCTCTGGCCTACCCCGGCCTGGCGACGGTGAAACCGGCGCGCGCGAGTCCCGTCCGAGCGAAAGCGGCACCGAGAAGGCGACCCGCGTGCCGCGGTCAGGCGTCGACGTCAGCTCGACCCGCGCCCATCGTCGGTCACCTCGCCGACCGGGCCCGTGCCGCCGTTCTCGCCGAGCCGCACGGTGATGGCGGCGGGGCTGGCGTGCTTGCGCGCGTTCGCGAGCGCCTCGTGTGTCGGGCAGCCAACAAGCGGCGCAGTGTAGACGTGGTGTCGCCAGTTGTCACGACCACCAAGCGGGGTCAGACCCCGAACGCTGAGCGTTGCAGTTCCGTGCGCCTTTCGTGACACATTGGTCAGCCGCCCACGTCGCCGCCGTAGAACCGGTAGCAGCCGTCGTCGCGAACGACGACCCAGGCGTACGGCGACAAGCCTCGCCGGTAGGAGTAGACCGGACGGCTGCCCACCCAGGCGGCGCTGGCCAGCGAGCCCACCTCGCGGAGGTGCATCCCCCAGGCCGAGAGCGGCCGGCACTCGGCCTGGCGATGGTACGTGTAGCCGTCGAGCGTGAAGCTGTCCGGCAGAACGACCGGGTAGGGCCATGCCAGGCCGACGAGGTACACGCTCACAAGCGCGTAGAGCACGACGAGGACCGCCACACCCACAATCCCACCGGCGATCGTGCGTCGACGATGGCCGGGTGGGTCCGGGAGCACGAGCGTCAGTCTCCGGTCGGGTGCAGGCTCGCAAGGATGCGCCCGGGAGGATTCGAACCTCCGACACGCAGATTCGAAGTCTGCTGCTCTATCCCCTGAGCTACGGGCGCCGATTTCAGTCCAGAAGCCGCGTTCGCCTCTGACGCGGCCATCCTAACGGCGTCCCGGGAGTCCAGTCTCGATTCGGCCTCCCCGCCGGGCTATGCGGCGCTCGCTTCTGCGGGTACGCTCGTGAGAGATGACTCGGGCCGTGCGGAGGCTGGTTGTGGTGCTGGCGGTCATGGTCGCCTGCGCGGCGACGGCGTCGGTCGCGTCGGCGGAGGTGTGGACGCAGATGACGCCGCGGCCCGGCTATCCCGATATCCCCGAACTGGTTGGCGTGGGCGCGTCGTCGTCGACGGATGTGTGGGCGGTGGGTGAGAACGACGCGGACTCCTCGATGCCGGTCGCCGCGCACTGGGACGGCACGGCATGGGATGAGATGTCCCTGGCGAACCAGCTGGACGACTATCAGGGCGGCCTCATGGGGGTGTCGGCGTTGTCGACCAGCGATGCGTGGGCGGTCGGCTGGCAGGACTCGCCCGGGTCGGGGGCGCTTGCGGCGTTTTGGAATGGGTCGTCGTGGAGCGTCGTTGCAACGCCCGCGCTGGCTGGCGGAAGCCGAGTGTTGGAGTCGGTGTCGATGCTGACGCCATCCGACGTGTGGGCGGTCGGCGACCAGTCCCTGGGGCGGTCGCTGGCGGAGCATTGGAACGGCACACGATGGAGCGTCGTCGCCACTCCGGGCCCAGGGCCGTTGGTGAGCGTGAAGGCGGTGAGCGCTTCCAACGTGTGGGCGATCGGTGAGCGGCACGTGGTCGAGCACTACAACGGCACGAAGTGGGCGACCGTCGCAGTACCGATCACATCGACCACCAACCTCGGCCAGATCACCCGCATCCCTGGCACGACGCATCTCTGGGTGGTCGGAACCGACATGGCGACCAAGAAGCCCGTCGCCATCTACTACGACGGCACGAGCTGGAAAGCGCACAACCCACCTGGCGCAGGAGCAGTACTCGACGGCGTGGCGGCACTCAGCGCGAACGACGTCTGGGCGTCAGGCACGTCCCTGACCGCCCCCAGCAACGTGACCTTCCACTGGACCGGGTCGGCGTGGCACACCGTCGCCCCTGCCGGACTCGCCAACGGGTGGGTCGAGAACATGACCCGAGCACCCGGTTCAACCCAGCTATGGGCGGTCGGGATGGGCCTCAGCAGCGACGGCAACAGCGGGGGCCCGTTCGCCGCCTACTACCACTGACGGCGGACGTTCCCGCGGCGCACCGCGATCCGCGCGGCCTCGCGCTCGTCCTCGGCGACGTCGACCGCCACCCATTCGGAGACCGGGTGCGACGCCCGGCGCACCTGGACGTGGTAGACGGGTGACCGGCCTGCGGCTGCGCCCGATGTTCGGTTGTGGCTGCTCCGTGGCTCCCCGTTCCGGAGCCCACGGGGTTGGAGCTCGCCTTGCGAGGGTGACCGGCGGGACTCGAACCCGCGACCTCCTGGACCACAACCAGGGGCTACCACCAGCTGAGCTACGGCCACCGCGTTGCGGTCGTAGGATACTTCGCCTACACGCGGGCGTGGCGGAACTGGTAGACGCGCCGGCCTTAGGAGCCGGTGGCCCTGGCCGTGGAGGTTCGAGTCCTCTCGCCCGCACTTTCCGCTCGCCCCCGCGTGGACCGGGGACGCATGAGCACCAATCGGCCGGCACCGTTAGCGCCGGTCGGTGTTCTCGACAGCCCAGTACGGCTCGCGGCTGCCCGACTTCGCCAGACCGCGGCTGACCATGTCGCCGACCGTGAGGATCGCGACGATCAGCCAGGCTCAGAACGCCCGCCACGGAGGCGAGGTACGCCCAGAACTCGGTCGTCTTGAGCGGCGTGTTTCGTCTCGCTTGAACGCCGCGACGGACGCGTTCTCGGGGGTAGCGAACGCCCTCTCGACCGCGCACCAATAGGGGTCTGACCCCGCCTGGTGCGCGTCAGTGCGGCGGGAGCACCGGCGCGAGCAGCCGCGTGCGCCGGGCGGGCCTGCCGGTCGCGTCCTCGCTGCGGTCGGCGCTGCCCAGGATGCGCACGATCGCGCGCGAGGCGACGAAGCGCAGCGGCTCCGGCTCCCACCGCCGGCTCTGATGGCCCACCCACGGCAGGTGCACGAGATCGGTGTCGCGGCCGAGCACGAGGTCGGCCAGCGTGCGCCCGGCGATGTTCGCAGCGACCACGCCGTGGCCGGCGTAGCCGCCCGCCCAGCCGAACCCGGAGCCGCGGTCGAAGTGCACCGCCATCGACCAGTCGCGGGGCACGCCGAGCGGGCCGCCCCAGTGGTGCGTGATCCGAGCCGAGGCGGCAGCCGGAAAGTGGCGCCGGATCACCCGCTCGAGCCGCGCCCGCACCTCGGCGTTGCGCTCGTTCTCGTCGTCGATCGGCCGGCTCAGCCGGTAGGGCGCGCCGCGCCCGCCGATCGCGATCCGGCCGTCCCGGGTGCGCTGCGCGTAGAAGAAGAGGTGGCGCATGTCGCTCACGACGACGCCGTCGGTCCAGCCGATCTCGTCCCACACCTGCTCCGGCAACGGCTCGGTGGCGATCATGAGCGAGTAGAGCGGCAGGTAGCGCAGGCGCTGGCGGGGCAGCTGGACGGAGTAGGACTCCGTGGCCTGGAGTACGACGTCGGCCTTGACGCTGCCGTGCGGCGTGACCAGCCGCCGCGGGCCGAGCGCGGTGACGGGCGTGCGCTCGTAGATCGTGACTCCGAGCCGCTCGCACGCCTCGGCCAGCCCTCGGACGAGCCGGGCCGGATCGATGCGGGCGCAGTGGGGCGAGTAGGCCGCCTCCAGACAGCCGGCGACGCCGACGACGGCGTTCGTCTCCGCCGGGCCGAGCACCCGCGAGTCCTCCTCGCCCAGGCCGACGGCGTCGAGCTCGTGCTGCCGCGCCCGCAGCCGGGCCAGCTGCGGCTGCGTGGTCGCCACGAAGAGGGAGCCGCCCTTGCGGAACCCGCAGTCGATGCCCTCGCGCTCGACGGCCCCGCCGACGTGGTCGACGGCCGCGTACGTCTCCCGGTAGGCGCGCAGCACCGCGTCCGGGCCGGCCTCGCGCGCGTACGTGTCGGCGCTCCCGATCAGGCCGCCCGACACCCAGCCGCCGTTCCGGCCCGACGGCCCGAAGCCGGCGATCTCGCGCTCGCAGACGACGATCCGCATGTCCGGCTGCGCGCGGCCCAGGTGGTAGGCGGCCCACAGGCCGGTGAAACCCGCGCCGACGATGGCGACGTCGCAGTCGACGCCGCCGGGCAGCGACGGCCGCGGCGCGAGCGACGACTCGATCCCGTCGAGCCACAGGCTGCGCGCGCGGTAGCGCGCCTCGAGGTCCGCCATACCCATCCCGCTCATCTCAGGCTCCGGCACCGCCGTTCCGGCTGCGGCGCACGGGTTTCCACCCGGGACCGGGCACGCTCCCGCGCAGGAGCTGCGTATACGGATGCTGGGGCGCGTCGAGGATGTCGGTAGTCGTACCTTGTTCGACCGCAACACCGCGCTGCATGACGATCGTCGTGTCCGTGATCTGGCGCACGACGGCCAGGTCGTGGCTGATCAGGACGTAGCTGATCCCCGTGGCCGCACGGATGTCCGCGAGCAGGTTCAGGATCTGCGCCTGGATCGACACGTCGAGCGACGCGACCGCCTCGTCGAGCAGGAGCACACGCGGCTCGGCCGCGAGCGCGCGGGCGATCGCGACCCGCTGGCGCTGGCCGCCCGAGAGCGCGCCGGGGAGCGCATTGAGCTGGCGGTCGTCGAGGCCGACCTGGTCTCCCAGCTCGGCCACGCGGGCGGCGCGCTCGTCGCCGGTGCGGTCGAAGTGCAGGCGCAGGACCTCGTCGATGCAGGACGCCGGCGTCTGGCGGGGGTCCAGCGAGCTGTACGGATCCTGGAACACGATCTGGGTCTCCCGGCCGCGCCGGCGCCGCTCGGACGCCCTGCGGGCCGGAGCGCTGCGGTCGGCGCCGGCGACCGCGATGCGGCCGGACGTGGGCGTCTCCAGGCCGACCAGCATCCGCGCCAGCGTCGTCTTGCCGGAGCCGGACTCGCCCACCACGGCCAGCGACTCGCCCTCCGCGACCGTGAAGCTGACGTCGTCGACGGCGACGATCTCCTCGCCGCGGCCGGCGCCGCGCACCCGGAACACCTTGCGCAGCCGTGCCACCTCGAGGACGGCGCTAGCCACGTGCACCCGCCTTCTCGCTCAGCGCCCGCAGATCGGCGTGCACCTCTTCGGCGCGGCGGCAGCGCACGAGACCGGCCCCGAGCGGCCGCAGCACCTGCTGCTCCGCCGTACACTGCGGCTCGCGATACGGGCAGCGGTCGGCGAACGCGCATCCGTCGGGCGCCTCGAAGGCCGAGCGCGGCCGCCCCGCGATCGCGGCCAGGCGATCGGCGGTGGCGTCCAGGCGAGGCCGGGCCGCGAGCAGCGCGGCCGTGTAGGGGTGGAGGGGGTCGGTGTTCAGGCCGGCGCTCGACTGCTGCTCCACGATCGAGCCGGCGTACATGACGCACGTGCGGTCGCAGACGGCGCCGGCCAGCTCGAGGTCGTGGGTGATGAAGAGCATCGCCAGGCCGCGTTCGCGGCGCAGGTCGTCGAGGATCGCCATCACCTCGGACTGGGTGGTGACGTCGAGCGCGGTGGTGGGCTCGTCGGCCAGCAGCAGCTGCGGCTCCGACAGCAGCGCGGCCGCGATCATCACCCGCTGCAGCATCCCGCCGGAGAGCTCGTGCGGGAACTGGCGCAGCCGCCGGGCGCCGTCCTCGATCCCGACCTCCGCGAGGGTCGCCACCGCGCGCCGCTTGGCCTCGTCCTCGCGGACGCCCTTCGACGTCCGCAGCGCCTCGGTGAGGAAGTCGCCGATGCGGCGCACCGGGTTCGTGTGTGCGCGCGGGTCCTGGAAGATCATCGCGATCCCGTCCGTGCGGTAGCCGCGCAGCTGGCGCGGGCCGAGCTCGAGCACCTGGCGGCCGCCGAAGGAGATGCGGCCGTCGACGACGGCGCCCGCCGGCAGCAGCCGCGCGATCGCCCGCGCGGTCATCGACTTGCCCGAGCCGGACTCGCCCACCAGGCCGACCGCCTCGCCCGCCCGGATCTGCAGCGACACGTCGTGGATCACCGGCCGCAGCACGCCGTCGATCATGAGCTCGACGTGCAGGCCGGAGACGTCGAGCAGCGGGTCGGCCACGGCGGGCGCGGCGCTCACGAGCAGACCGCCGCCCCGTCGCTGCGCGGGTCCGACGCGGCCTCGAACGAGCCGTTCCCGGTCGGGACGATCGCGTGCGCATGCCCGGCGGCCTCGCTCAGGCGCGGCATCACGGCCGGCTCGACGCCGGCCCGCGCGAGGGCGTCGCGGGCGGCGGCGAAGTCCTCCTCGACGGCGACGTCGCGGCCGCCGGCCTCGAGATCGCCCACGATCATGCGCGGCGCCGAGACCGCCGTGACGACGTCGGCGCCCGCCTGCCGCCGCAGCAGCATCTGGGCGTGGATCTGGGCCTGGGCGCGCCCGCCCATCGTCCCGGCCACCCACGTCGGACGTCCGTCGGTCGTCCCGATCAGCGGCATCAGCGTGTGCAGCGGCCGCTTGCCCGGGCCGAGGGCGTTCGGGCTGGCCGGGTCGGACGAGAAGCAGGCGCCGCGGTTGTGGAGCAGGATGCCGGTCTCGGGCTCGAGGACGCCCGATCCGAAGCCCGAGAAGACGCTCTGGATGAGCGAGACCGAGAGGCCGGTCGCGTCGGCCGCGACGACGGCGATCGTGTCGCCGTGCGCCGGCGTCGTCATCTCGGGCCGGGCCGCCGACGACACCGCGCGCGCCGCCAGATCGGCGATGTGCTCCGGCGCCAGAAGCGCCTCGACGGGGCGCGTCATCGCGGCTGGGTCGGCGAGGTGGGTGTCGCGGTCGCGGGCCGACTCGCGGAAGATCGCCGCGAGCATCGGCGCGCCGGCGCCGAGCGGATCGGCGAGCCCCATGTGCGCGACCGTCGCCATGATCTGCGGCAGGCAGAAGCCCTGCGAGTTCGCGCCCATCGTGTGCAGTTCGAGGCCGCCGACGGTGAGGTCGAGCGACGGCTCGACGTCGGCCCGGTGGGCGGCAAGATCGGCCGTGGTCAGCAGGCAGCCCAGGGCCGCCAGGCCCGCCACCAGCTGCTCGCCCGTCTCGCCGCGATAGAGCTCATCGGCGCCGTTCGCGGCCAGCCGCCGCAGGGTCGCGGCGAGCGCCGGCTGGATCAGCGTGTCGCCCATCCGCAGCACGCGCCCCTCGCTCGAGAAGACCCGGCGCATGCCGGGATCGGCGGCGACGAGCTCGGCCTCGTCGGCAAGGGCGCCCGCCAGCGAACGCGCCACCGGGACGCCGCGCTCGGCCAGTTCCGCCGCCACCTCGATCGCCGCCGCCGCGGGGCGCGAGCCCCAGCGCTCGGCCATCGTGTGCCACGCCGAGACGGCGCCGGGCACCGTGATCGTGTGGACGCCGCGCTCGGGCACCTGGCCCCCGGCGGATGCGGCGGCCGGCGCGCGGCCGCTCGCGTTGATCGCGTGGGCATCGCCGTCGTGGACGAGCGCCATGATGTCGCCGCCCACCGCGCACATGTGCGGGTAGACGACCGTGAGCGCGCAGGCGGCGGCCAGGGCGGCGTCGACGGCGTTTCCGCCGGCGGCGAAGGCGGCCCGGCCGGCCTCGGTCGCGTCGGCGTGGGGGGAGGCGACGGCATAGGCGCCGCCGTGGGCGGGATCAGGCATCGCGCAGCTCCTCGACGGCGTGTGTGAGCTCGTGCAGCGCTCGGGTGTTGGGGACGGGAACGTCGACCATGCCGGCGATCTCGACGACGGCGCCGGTCATGCAGTCTGTCTCGAGCGGCTTCCCGGCCTCCCAGTCCTGCAGCATGGACGTGCGGTGGTCGCCCACGGCGAGGCCGGCCTCGAGCCGGCGGTCGAGCGACACCGGCAGCTCGATCCCGAGCGCGGTGGCGACCGCGGCGCACTCCTCCATCACGGTGCGGGCGAAGGCCGTTGCCGACTTCGAGGTGCCGAGGCCGCCGAGGGTCGCCCGCGTCACCGTGGTGAGCGGGTTGAACGCCGCGTTCCCCACCAGCTTCAGCCAGATCTGGGGGCGCAGGTCGTCCTCGACGGGGCACTTGAGGCCGCCGCCGACGAACGCCTCGGAGATCGCCCGGCAGGCGTCGGTGCGCTCCCCGCCCGGCGTCCCGATCGTGAACCGCGTGCCCTCGATGTGGCGGACGACGCCCGGGGCCACGATCTCGGTCGCGCAGTAGACGACGCAGCCGACGACGTGCTCGGGCCCGATCGACCGGGTGACGACGGCGCCGGGGTCGACGCTCTCGAGCGTGCGCCCGCTCAACGGCCCGTCGACGCCCTGGAAGTACCACCAGGGGATGCCGTTCTGGGCGAACACGACCGCGGCGCCCGGCCGCAGCAGCTCGCCGATGCGGGGCGCCATCTCGGGCAGCCCGTAGGACTTCAGCCCGAGGACGATCACGTCGGCCTCGGCGATCGCGCCGACGTCGTCGGTGGCCGCGGGATGGGCCTCGAAGTCGCCGCGCGGGCTCTCGACCCGCACGCCGTGCTCGGCCATGGCCTGCAGGTGCGCGCCGCGGGCGATCAGGACGACGTCGGCGCCGCCGCGATCGAGCGCCGCCCCGACGTAGGCGCCGATCGCCCCGGCGCCGAGGACGGCGAACCTCACGAGCCCCCGCCCGCCAGGTGGGCCGGCATCCGCGAGCGCTGCACCTTCCCGGTCGGCGTCTTCGGGATCTCGGAGAGGACGTGGATCGTGGCCGGCACCTTGAACGCCGCGAGCGACTTGCGCGCATGCGTCCGCAGCTCGTCGGGAGCGGCCGAGCCGGTGAGGACGACCGCGGCGGCGACGGTCTGGCCGTACTTGTCGTCGTCGACGCCGAAGACGACCGCCTCGCCGACGTCGGGGTGGGAGAGCAGGACCGCCTCGATCTCCTGTGGCGAGATGTTCTCGCCGCCGCGGATGATCATCTCCTTGAGACGGCCGCGCAGCCGCAGGTAGCCGTCGCACAGCGTGCCCTCGTCGCCCGTGCGGAACCAGCCGTCGAAGAACGCTTCGGCGTTCGCGCGCTCGTTGTTCAGGTAGCCGGGGGTGAGGCCCGGCCCGCGGATCGCCACCTCGCCGGCCGCCCCGGGCACGACATCGCGGCCCGCGGTGTCGACGACCCGGATCTCGGCTCCGGCGGAGATCCCCACCGAGCCCTCGAGCCGGGCCGCGGGGGGGAGCGGGTTCGAGGTCATCTGGTGGCCCGCTTCGGTCATTCCGTAGGCCTCGATCATGGGGACGCCGTAGCGGGCCTCGGCGTCGCGCATAAGCCGCGGCGAGAGCGCCGAGCTGCACGAGCGGGTGAAGCGCAGCGTTCCGGGCGCGGTGCCGGGCTGGTCGAGGACCATCTGGTGCAGCGTCGGCCCGGCCGACACCCAGGTCACGCCATGCGTCTCGGCCTGGCCCCAGAAGCGGCGCGGGCTGAACCGGCGGGGCACGATCACGGTGCCGCCGGCGGCCAGCTGGGCGAGCGTCGAGGCGAGCAGCCCGTGAACGTGGAAGAGCGGCATCGCGCAGTAGGACACGTCCTCGGGCGAGAGCTGGTAGTGGGCGGCGATCGAGCGGGCCTGGGACGTCAGGTTGCGCTGCAGGAGCGGCACCTGCTTGGGCCGTGACGTCGTCCCGCTCGTGTGCAGCAGCAGGGCGACGTCCTCGGGGCCGCCGCCGGCGCCGTCGCGGTCGGCGGGGAGATCGACACCGTCCCGCGTGAGCAGCGGCTCGGCGCCCGCGCGCGGCGTGACCTCGACGACCGGGGTCGCGTCGGCGGCGGCCCGGGCGATGGGGGCCGCGCCCGCACCGACCACGAGCAGCTGCGGTGCCAGATCCTCGAGATAGAAGCGGTACTCCGGCTCCGTGTAGGCCGGGTTGAGCGGCGCCGCCGCGGCGCCGGCGGCGGCCACGCCGAGCAGTACCTCGACGATCTCCGGCCCGTTCGGCAGCACGATGGCCACCCGCCCGCCCCGCTCGACCCCGGCGGCGCGCAACCGGGCGGCGATCGCCGCCGCCCGCTCCCGCAGCTCGGAGTGGGTGACCCGCTCGCCGTCGTCGGGACACACGAGCGCGGGACGTGCCCCGTCCGATCGGATCAGCTCGAGGAGCGGTTCGGGGAGCTTCGTCACGGATGTGATGATGACGGTTGACGCGAGCGGACGTCGGTGATACGTTCGCGGTCGGATGGTCCGACCATTGCGGCAACCCTACCACATCCGCCTCTAGGTGAGCGGGGCCGAGAATCCGGCTCCAGCGGTCGACTGGGGTGCGCTCAGCCCGCGGGCCGTGCGCCTCTCGGAGTCGGTCGCCGCGCGCCTCGAGGCGATGATCGTGTCGGGCGAGCTGGCCCCCGGCCGGAAGCTGCCGCCGGAGCGCGAGCTGGCCCAGCTGCTGGGGGTGTCGCGCGGCCTCGTCCGCGAGGCGATCCACGAGCTGGCGCTGAAGGGGCTCGTGTCCCGCCGCCAGGGCCGCGGCACCGAGGTGCGGGGGCCGTACCGGTCGGAGTTCACCGGCGCGATCATCGGCTACCTGACGCAGAACGCCCGCGAGGTGGCCGAGCTGCTCGACTTCCGCGAGGCGCTCGAGCCGCCCATCGCCGCCCGCGCCGCCGAGCGGGCGACGGCCGTCGACGTTCAGCGGCTGCAGCGCATCACGGCGCAGCTCGAGTCGGAGGCGGATCCCGAGCGGGCCGCCGACCTCGATGCCCAGTTCCACCACGCGATCGCGCTCGCGACCCGGAACCACGTGCTGGTCAAGCTCGTGGAGACGTCGATGGAGGTGCTGAACCAGACCCGCCGCCGCAACCTGCAGACGCCCGAGCGGCGGCGGCTCTCACGCGAAGCCCATCGCGCCATCCTGGCCGCGATCGAGGCGGGCGACGCGGAGACGGCTGAGCGGGCGATGACCGATCACATCCGCGGTGTCGCGAGCCTGGTGATGGGTGCCGACGACGCCGGCCAGTCACGAGTCGAGAGGACGGGGGAGGACGATGACTGAGGACCGCTTCGACCTGTACGAGGAGCTGACCCGGGACGGGCTGTCCCGGTCCGACCTGTTCCGGCGGGGGGCCGCCCTCGGACTCACCGTGCCGACGATCGCGGCGATCGCCGCCGCCTGCGGCAACACATCGAAGTCGACGTCCGGCTCGTTGAGCCCGGCGGGCGTGACCCAGATCGGCACGGACGTCACCACGCCGGCCCCGAGCGGCGAGCTCGCCCAGCTCAAGTGGGGGCTCTTCTACGAGCCCTCCTCCCTGGACTGGATCTACTCGTACAACTACGAGGAGAACACGGTTGTCACCAACGTGACCGAGTGCCTGATGCGGCTCACGCCCCAGTTCGAGATCATCCCGTCGCTGGCCCAGGCCTACAAGCTCGCCGACGACCTCACCCACGTCTACACGATCCGCCAGGCCGTGAAGTTCCACGACGGCACCCCGATGACGACCGCAGACGTCATCTACAGCCTGAAGCGGAACCAGAACCCGAACTCGTACTGGTTCTTCGCCTACGCGAACGTGCAGAGCGTCGACCAGACCGGGCCGTGGGAGGTGACCGTGCGGATGAAGAAGGCCGACGTCACCTTCCCGGGGCTGATGTCCACGCCCGCCGGCGGCGTCGGCCCGGAGGCCTACGTGAAGGCGAAGGGCAAGAACTACGGCACGCCCGCCGCCGGCCCGGTCGGCACCGGGCCGTTCAAGTTCACGGGCTGGAACCAGGGCGCGAACATCGCCCTCGCCCGGAACGACGCCTACTGGGACACCGCGCACGCGCCCATGACGAAGGCGATCCAGTTTAGCTTCATCCCCGAGGAGTCGACGATGACGACCGGGCTTCTGAGCGGCGAGATCGACGGCGCCTACCACACGCCATACAGCGGCCTGAACCAGCTCAAGTCGGCGTCCGCCGGGAAGCTCTACCTGGGCAAGAGCATGATCTTCACCGTCATCTACATCTCGACCACGACCGGGCCGATGGCGGACGTGAACATCCGCAAGGCGCTGCTCATGGCGGTCGACCGCAAGGCGCTCGCGCAGACGGTCTACAACGGCGCCGCGACGCCGCTTCCGAACACGCAGATCCCGCTGGGCCAGTGGGGATACGCCCGCCCGCAGGCCGCGGCCGCGTACGCCAAGCTGCCCCAGCCGAAGGTCGACATCGCCGGGGCCAAGAAGCTCGCCGCCAAGGGCGACACCAGCGGGACGGTCGTGATCGCCACCCGCGCGTCCTTCCAGCGCTACATCAACATCGCCTCGATCATCCAGGACGCGGGCAAGAAGATCGGCCTCAACGTCCAGATCAAGGCGATCAACCCGAACGACTACGGCAACCTGTTCTTCTCGTCGGACGCGCGCAAGGGCATCGACCTGTTCGTGTCCGAGAACTACGCCGACATCCCCGAACCTCTCGAGACGCTGTACGCCACGGTGACACCCCAGCCGGCCGACGCCGCCGTCTCCTACAACTTCAACGACTACAACAACCCCACGGTCACGGCGGCGCTCAACTCGGCAATCGGGCAGTCCGACGACAACAAGCGGGCCGCGCTCATCATCAAGGCGCAGAGCGTGCTCGCCCAGCAGCCGGCCAACCTGCCGCTCGTCTCCCCGGCGGTGCCGCTGTTCCTGAACTCGCGCGTCACCGGCGCGCCGGCCTCGTTCTGCTACCTCTACTACCCCTGGGCGCGGGACGTCGGAGCCACCTGACCGGTGGCCTTCGGCGCGTTCATCGCCCGCAGGATCGCCGCCCTCGTGGCCACCCTGCTCGCGACGAGCTTCATCGTCTACGGCGCCGTCTACCTCGCCCCGGGCAGCCCGCTCGACGCGGTCACGGGTGGCCGCCCGCTG